>NZ_JAIUKB010000084.1:5311-61674 GCF_020176785.1 Saccharopolyspora sp. 6V
CCCCCCCCCCCCCCCCGGGCCCCCGGGCCCCCCCCGGGCGGGGGGGGGCCCCCCCCCCCCCCCCCCGGGGCCCGGGGGGGGGCGGGGGGGGGGGGGGGCCCCGCGCCCCCGGGACGTCAGGCCGACTCCGCGCCGAGCCGCGCTTCGACGATCTCCGCGGCGCGCCGGGCGCCGCCCGCTTCGCCGATCTCGCGGCGCATCGCCGCCGACCGGGCCAGCACTTCCGGGTCGGTGGACACCCGGTGCAGCGCCGCCCGCAGCGCCTGCGGCGTGGCCTCTTCCTTCGGCAGGTGCACGCCGAGGCCGAGCTCGGCGATCCGCGCCGCGTTCGCGAACTGCTCCGCGGCCTGCGGGATCGCGATCATCGGCACTCCCGCGTGCAGGGCCTCCATCGTCCCGCCCATGCCCGCGTGCGTGATGAACGCGTCGGCCTGCGACAGGACGTCGAGCTGCGGCACCCACCGGTGCACTTCGACGTTCGGCGGTACCTCGCCGAGCACCGCCGGGTCGACGACCTCGCCGATGCTCAGCACCACCTGCCAGTCGAGCCCGCCGAACGCCGCCAGGCAGTCGCGGTACAGCTGCGGCTGGTCGGTGAAGGCCGAACCCATCGAGATCAGCAGCACCGGACGAGCACCGGACCGCTGCCACGTCCCCTGGGTGCGGCGCGCGGTCAGCATCGGGCCGACGAAGGTGTGGTTCGCCGCCACCGACTCGGCGTAGTACTGGAAGGAGCGCGGGATGGTGACCACGCTGCACTCCCGGTCCATGGTCGCGAAGGTCAGCGGCGCCCCGTGCTCGGCGAAGAAGGCGTCGGCCTTGGCGTGCACCGCCAGCAGCTCGGGGGAGTCGTCGAAGCCGAAGACCTCCTCGATCCCCTCGAACCGGACGTGCGTCGGGGACAGGCAGATCGCCGGGACGCCCCACTCGTGGGCGAGCACCGGTGCTTGCAGGGTCCCGATGTCGTAGATCA
This sequence comes from Saccharopolyspora sp. 6V, assembly GCF_020176785.1. NCBI lineage: Bacteria > Bacillati > Actinomycetota > Actinomycetes > Pseudonocardiales > Pseudonocardiaceae > Saccharopolyspora > Saccharopolyspora sp. 6V. The sequence goes on from NZ_JAIUKB010000084.1 coordinate 6,285, forward strand.
CCAGGTCCGGCCGGTCCGCGGCGTAGGCCGCGCCCAGCTGCGGGTGCACCGAGATCATCTCGTCGACGAACAGCAGCACGGCCGCGGCCTGGTCCTCCGGCCACTCCTGCTGGGTCGCGGCCGAGGGCAGCGTCGAGGTGTACCGGACCGGTTCGGCACCGGCCTCGGCGACCTGCGGGGCGAAGTCCTCGGTGACCGCGTAGGTGACGCGATGTCCCCGGGCGGCCAGTTCGGCGACGAGGCCGAGGCCGGGATTGACGTGGCCGTGCGCGGGGACGGCCATGAAGGCGATGTGCGCGGATCTGGGCACGGGTTCACTCCGATTCGAGCTGGGCTGAGCTGGGCGGGCGCTCGCGAGCACGAGCGGGCGGGCTCCGCGCGGCACTTCGAAGGGGCTCACCACCGCGGACGGGGGAGCGGCGCGCGGGTGCGCCGGATCAGAGGTGCTGGTACCCGAACATGGCGCCACGGTAGCCCGGAACCGGTGGCGCCGTCCTCCCCTTTTTCGCCCGCCCGGCCGGGTTCCCCGTCCAGCCCGCGTCCCACTCGCGTCGCTGATCGCTGCCCGCACGCCGACCGCTGCTCCCGCGCTGACCGGCGCCCGCACGTCAAGCCGCGGTCCGCACCGGCTCCGCCCGGCCCGGCCGGAAAGCCGCAGCTCCGCGTTCGCGGGTCGGCGCTGCCCACGACCCCCGCCTCCGGAACGGCCGTCCGGCGAGCAGAACAGCCTGCCCGACGCCGAAACCGCTTTCCCCGCGAGCAGGACGCCCCGCCCGACGCCCGAAACGGCCCTCCGCGCGAGCAGAACGCCCCGCCCGACAAGCAGAACGCCCCGCCCGACAGGGTCGGACGGGCCGCCGCATCCCGCGCTCAGCCGGTGCGTTCCGCGATCGCGTTCTCCACCATCGTGCGGGTCTGCCACAGCTGGTTCCCGTTGACCTCGTCGCGCAACGCCACCAGGTCCGCCATCGTCGCTTCCGCGGGACGCCCCAACGCGTCGAGGCTCTTGAGCAGTCCCAGCCGGGACAGCGCGATGCCGCGCGGTTCGCGCAGCGCGCGGAACTTGTCGTGCGCGTCCCGGTAGGTGCGGGCGGCCTCCTGGTGGCGACCGGCGCGGAACTGCACGTTGCCGCGCATCTTGCGGTTGTAGGCGAGGGCGCTGGAGAGGTCCATCCGGCGGCAGGTGCGCTCAGCGGCGGAGAGCAGCTCCAGCGCCCGCTCGTGCTCGCCGCGCAGCGAGAGCACGTCCGCCTGCCCGCGCAGCGCCCACGCGTGGCCGCGGTCGTCGCCGGAGGCTTCGGCGACCTGCGCGGCTTCGGCGAACCGCCGGGCCGCCGAGTCGAGGTCGCCGGTGTTGCGCTCGATCTGGGCGAGTCCTTCCAGCGCCCACACGATGTGCCGGGATTCCTCGCGACGGCGGGCTTCGGCGAGCACGTGCTCGTGGAGTCCGCGCGCCCGCTCGAAGTCCCCTCGGATGCGCAGCGTCTCGGCGACTCCGGCGAACGCGTAGCCGTAGGCGGTGATGTCTCCGGCCTGCCACGACAGGTCGCGGCCCCAGGCGAGCAGCCGCAGCGCCAGGTTCAGCTCGCCGCGCTGGCGGGCCAGCGTGCCGCCGCTCCACAGCGCCCAGCCGCGGACGCCGTCGTTCCCGGCGGTGCGGGCGGCCCGGTAGGCGGCCTTCCACGCCCCGTCGGCCTCTTCCAGGTGGCCGAGCCTGCGGCAGGCTTCCGCGACGGCGAGCTCCGCTTGCGCGACGTCCAGCGCGGTGCCCCGCTCGGCCGCCCACCGGGACCGGTCGCGCGCCTGCGCCAGGACGTCCTCGTACGCGGTGTTCACCGACATGTCCCGGAGCGCGCCCTGGTATTCGGGGGCGAAAGCCCTGTTGCCGTCCATTCCGAAACCTGCCTCACTCGCGGCGCACCGCTGCCCGGCCGCCGTTCGTCGCTGAGGCGGGTGGCCGCCGCCCGACGCCCCGTGGCGGTGACCACCCGCGTTCCCCCGGTACCCCTGACCCTCGTCGAACCTAGGCGCGCGGGTGACAGGCGCGGATCGGCCGAAGTGCCGGAGGAGCTCGATCGATAGGCCGTGAAATCGCCGGCTCCTCGTACTTTCGGCCAGCGCTCGGCCGCTCGGCCGCTCCATCCGCGGGCGCCGCAGATAGGTCTCCGCGGCACCGGTCAACGTGATGATTCGAATGCCCGCGACGCGTGCTCAAGGCTGTGACCTGCGCGTACGGTCGCGGATCGGGATGGGCGGAGCAGCCGTCCGCGATCTGCTGGGGGATGTCATGACGGTGCTGGTGACCGGGGCGACGGGATCGGTCGGCCGGGAGGTGGTGCGCGGGCTGCTGGAGTCCGGCGTGCCGGTGCGCGCGGTGACCCGCGATCCGCGCCGGGCGGAGCTGCCGGCGCGGGCGGAGGTGGTCGCCGGCGATCTGGAGCGCCCCGCGGAGCTGCGCGCGGCGTTGGACGGCGTGTCGGCGGTGCACCTGTTCCCGGTGCCGGGCGGCGCGCGGGAGTTCGCCGAGCTGGCGGTGCGGGCGGGCGTGCGGCGGATCGTGGTGCTGTCCTCGGCGTCGGTCCTGGAGAGCGGGGCGGGCAGCTTGAGCGCGCAGCAGCACGCCCCGGTGGAGCGAGCGGTGGAGGAGTCGGGTGTCGCCGAGTGGACCCACCTGCGGCCCGGGGCGTTCGCGCTGAACGTGCTGGATTGGGCCGCGGACGCCCGGACGGAAGGTGTGGTTCGGCTTCCGTTCGCCGCGGCCGCTCAAGCGCTGGTCCACGAAGCGGACGTCGCCGCGGTCGCGGTCGAGGCGCTGCTCGGCGAGGGGCACGCCGGGCGGGCCTACGAGATCACCGGGCCGGCGGCGGTCTCCCAGCGGGAGCAGGTGGCGGCGATCGCCGAGGCGATCGGTGAACCGGTCCGCTTCGAGGAACTCACCCCCGAGCAGGCCCGGCAGGCCCTGCTCGGCCGGGGTTGCCCGCCGGAGGTCGCGGAGATGCTGCTGGACTACCTGGCGGCCGCGGCCGAATCGCCGGACGTGCCCACCGCCACCGTGCGGCGGCTGACGGGCCGCCCGGCGCGCCGGTTCGACGAGTGGGCGCGCGACCACGCGGCGGACTTCCGGTGACGGCGCGGACGATCCGCTCCGGCGACGTGCGGTTGTGGAGCGAGTCGATCGGTGACCCGGCCGCGCCGCCGCTGCTGCTGGTGGCGGGGGACGTGACCTCCTCCCGCGGGTGGCCGGACGGGTTGGTGGCGCTGCTGGTCGAGGCCGGGCTGCGGGTGCTGCGCTACGACCACCGCGACACGGGTCGTTCCACGCACCGCGAGTTCGCCGCGCACCCGTACGGCTTCGACGATCTGGCGGCGGATGCGCTGGCGGTGCTGGACGGCTGGGGCGTGGCGTCGGCGCACGTGCTCGGCATGGGCCTCGGCGGTGGGTTGGTGCAGCTGCTGGCGGTCGCGGCCCCGGATCGGCTGCGCAGCGCGACGCTGCTGTGCACGCACGCGTTGGGCGTGGACTTCGCCCGGAACTGGGCCCTGGCCCGGGCGGGTGAGCCGAGTCCGGACGAGTTCCCGACGCCGCGGCCGTGGTTCGTGCGCCGCGGCGAGGAGCCGTCGGCGGCGACGGACCTGGAGTCGGCGCTGGCCGAGCGCGTCGAGTGGCACCGGCTGCTGTCGGGGGAGGAACTGCCGTTCGACGCCGCCGAGTTCCGGCGGGTCGAGCTGCGGGACGTCGAACACGCAGGCACCTGGCGCATCCGGGAACCGCATCCGCACGCGCTCCTGCCGCAGGTCCTCGTCGAGCGCGGCGCGGGCCTGGCGCGGATCGGCACCCCGACGCTGGTGCTGCAGGCGCCGCTGGATCCGATCAACCCGCCGCCGCACGGCAGGTTGCTGGCCGCCGCGATCCCCGGGGCGCGGTGCGCGGAGATCGCGGGCATGGGCCACGCGTTGCCGGGCGCGGTGCACGGGCAGCTGGTGCAGCACCTCGTCGACCAGGTGGAGCTCGCCGACCAGGTGGAGCCGGCCGACCACGTCGAGCTCGTCGACCGGGTGGAGCCGGCCGACCGGGTGGAGCCGGCCGACCGGGTGGAGCCGGCCGACCAGGTGGAGCCGGCCGACCAGGCGGAACGGGCCGAGGGCGCGGAGCGGTCCTGAAATTCGGTACCGCCGAGGTGCGGAGTGCAGCAGACTCCCGCGCATGGAGCCGAGCGAGCAGTTGCACCACGACGGAGTGGACCTGCGCCGGTGGCGGCTGGAGGACGCGGGCACGGCGCTGCGGGTCGTGACCGAATCCCTCCAGCACCTGGGGCCGTGGATGGCGTGGGCGGCACCCGGCTACGGGATGAAGGAGGCCGCCGACTTCGTCGGCAAGGCCGAACGCGAGTGGGCGGCGGGCACGTCCTTCACCTACGCGGTGCTCGGCCCGGAGCGGCAGGTGATCGGTTCGGCGAGCCTGATGGACCGGATCGGGCCGGGCGGCCTGGAGATCGGCTACTGGCTGCACCCGGACTTCGAGGGCCGCGGCATCGCGCGCCGCGCGGCGCTGGCGCTGATCGACGAGGCGTTCCGGCTGGGCGCCGGGCACGTGGAGATCTGGCACGACGAGGCGAACCACCGCAGCGGCGCGATCCCGAAGGCGCTGGGGTTCGTGGAGGTGGGCCGTTCTCCGGCCGCACCGGAACAGGTCAGCCCGGCAGGAACCGGGATCCTCGTCGTCTGGCGCCTCCCTCGGCCATGACGCCGCTCGGCTGGTCCGCGACGGGATCCGAACACCGGGTCGGCGTGGGGCCGGGCGGTTCGGGCGGCGGTGCCGCAGAATGCCGGAGCCGGTGGGCCGCCGCGGGACGAGCGGGGGCCGGGGGCGAAGCCGTCGTCGGACGGCACCCGCACCGGCCGGGACGAGGGGGACGCATGCCGAAGGTGTCGGCGTCGTGGGCGCTGGCGGTCGGCGCGCTGATCGCGGTGGTGCTGGTGGTGCTCTCCGGGGGAGAACCCGTCGAACCCCGCCACGCCGAGTTCACCGGAGTCCCCGCCGCGGAACGAACGGCCCCCTGACCCGGCAGGCACCGCAGCCGCTGAGCAGCGACCACCAGAGCAAGGTGACCACCCGCGGGTTCTCAGCGCTCCCCTCGCGAGGACGGCTTTTTCGCATGTGGCGGAGCCACCTGTGAAAAAGACCCCGCAGCGAGGGGACCGCTGAGGTTCCGCCACCCGCCCCACCGAGGGGGACGAGCCGCCGGAATCAGGCCCAGTCGAAGGTCTTGGTGACCGCCTTCTGCCACTGGCCGTACTCGTGCGCCCGCCGCTCCTCCGGCATGACCGGGTCCCACTGCTTGTCCTTCGCCCAGTTGGAGCGGATGTCGTCCTCCCCGGCCCAGAAGCCGACGGCGAGCCCGGCGGCGTAGGCGGCGCCGAGCGCGGTGGTCTCGCTGACGACCGGCCGGATCACCGGGACGCCGAGGATGTCGGCCTGGAACTGCATGAGCAGTTCGTTGCCGACCATGCCGCCGTCGACCTTCAGCGACTTCAGCGGGACGCCGGAGTCGGCGTTCATGGCCTCGATGACCTCGCGGGTCTGGAAGGCGGTGGCTTCGAGCACGGCGCGGGCGAGGTGGCCGCGGTTGACGAAGCGGGTGAGCCCGACGATGGCGCCGCGCGCGTCGGACCGCCAGTGCGGGGCGAACAACCCGGAGAAAGCGGGCACGAAGTAGGCGCCGCCGTTGTCCTCGACGCTGCGCGCGATCTGCTCGATCTCCGGGGCGCTGCCGATCAGCCCGAGGTTGTCCCGCAGCCACTGCACCAGCGAGCCGGTGACCGCGATGGAGCCTTCCAGGCAGTACACCGTGTCCTTCGAGCCGATCTTGTACCCGACGGTGGTGAGCAGCCCGTTGTCGCTCAGCACGGGCTCGGTCCCGGTGTTGAGCAGCAGGAAGTTGCCGGTCCCGTAGGTGTTCTTGGCTTCACCGGGCGACAGGCAGGCCTGGCCGAAGGTGGCGGCCTGCTGGTCGCCGAGGATGCCCGCGATGGGGAGCCCGCCGAACACGCCGCGCTCGCGGAAGTGCCCGTAGACCTCGGAGGAGGAGCGGATCTCCGGCAGCATCGAGGTGGGGACGCCGATCTGGCGGCAGATGTCCTCGTCCCACTCCAGCTTCTCCAGGTCCATCAGCAGGGTCCGGGAGGCGTTGGTGGGGTCGGTGACGTGCAGGCCGCCGTCGGGGCCGCCGGTGCTGTTCCACAGCACCCAGGTGTCCATGTTGCCGAACAGCAGCTCGCCCTTCTCGGCGCGGGCGCGGACCCCGTCCACGTTGTCCAGGATCCAGCGGATCTTGGTGCCGGAGAAGTACGGCGAGAGGGTGAGACCGGTCTTGGCGTGGAACCGGTTCTGCCCGCCTTCCTCGGCGAGCTCGCCGACGATGGTGTCGGTGCGGGTGTCCTGCCAGACGATGGCGTTGTAGACGGGCTTGCCGGTGGTCTTGTCCCACACGACGGTCGTCTCGCGCTGGTTGGTGATGCCGACGGCGGCGATCTCGGAGGTCACCAGGTCGGCCTTGGCGAGCGCCCCCGCGCACACCTGGCGGGTGTTGCTCCAGATCTCCTCCGGGTCGTGCTCCACCCAGCCCGCCTTGGGGAAGATCTGCCGGTGCTCGACCTGGTCGACGGCCACGACGCGCCCGCCGTGGTCGAAGATCATGCAGCGGGTGGAGGTGGTGCCCTGGTCGATCGCGGCGACGTAGGAGGCCATGTTGTCGTCCTTTTCGATGGATTCCGAGATGTGCGTGGGCTCGGGGTGAGTGTCACCCGCCCGGCCCGGTCGGGCAGCCCCCCGGTGCGGGAACCGCGCGGTGCGGGCCCGGTCGGAGGGCCCGCACCGCGGGGGACGTGGCCGCGGCTCAGGTCGCGGGCAGCACCAGGGCGACCGCGCCCGCGAGCACCCCGCCGATGATCGGCCCGGCGACGGGGACCCAGGAGTAGCCCCAGTCGGCGGGGCCCTTGCCGCGGATCGGCAGCAGCGCGTAGGCGATGCGGGGGCCGAGGTCGCGCGCCGGGTTGATGGCGTAGCCGGTGGGCCCGCCGAGCGAGGCGCCGATCCCGATGACGATGAACGCGACGGCCGCGTAGCCGAGCGCGTCGTTGCCGAAGCTGAAGGCGCCGTCGTCGCCGCGGCCGGAACCGGGCGTCTGGATGATCCACAGCACCAGCACGAAGGTGCCGATGATCTCGGTGACGAGGTTCCACGGCGCGTTGCGCACGGTGGGGGCGGTGCTGAAGATCCCGAGGGTGCCCGCCGGGTCGTCGTGCGTGTCGAACTGCAGCTTGTAGGCCGCCCAGCACAGCGCCGCGCCCAGCGTGCCGCCGATGATCTGGGCGACGACGTAGACGGGCACCTGGCTCCACGGCACCTGGCCGTCGACGGCGAGGCCGAGCGTGACGGCGGGGTTGATGTGCGCCCCGGTGGGTTCGGCGATGCTGGCGCCCGCGAACACGGCGAAGCCCCAGCCGAAGTTCACCAGCAGCCAGCCGCCGTTGTTGCCGAGCGCCTTGCGCAGTGTCACGTTGGCGACGACGCCGCACCCCATCAGGGTCAGCACGGCCGTGCCCATCAATTCCCAGAGGAAGATCTCACCCAGACTCATGTCCCAGGTCCCCTCGTCGCGGCGCCATCGGCGCGGTCGGGTGTGCGTTGCTGGTCCGGCTGGGCGGGTGGTGCCGGACGGCACGCCGCGCTGATCCGCCCCGGGGTGAGCGCGCCGGTTCCGCGCCGCGGTTCCGCGGGCCGCTGGACGGCCGCGGATGTCGCGAGCACGGGCACGTCGACCTCCTCCGTTGGAGCCGCTTCGGCGGCCGGACGCGCCGAAGAACATGGTCACATTAGGCATGTGAAAACAAACATTGCAATAGCTTTGCGATGGTGTTTTTATCGCGATGTACGGTGAACTCGCTGTGTCCGGGATTCGTGCGGTGAGGCACGACCGTCGGGCAGGGGTTCGGCTAGGAGGATGGGCACCCAATGGTGGAAGTCCCCGCAGGGGATGTGGCGGTGAGGGGGACGACGATGTCCGCTACGTCGGGTCGGCGCCCGTCCGGCAAGCAGCAGGACCGGCGGCGCAAGATCACCGAACTCGTGATGGCGGAAGGTTCGCTGCGCATCGACGACCTGGTCTCGACCGTGGGCGCCAGCGCCATGACCGTGTACCGGGACTTGGCCGACCTGGAATCGCAGGGCCTCGTGCACCGCAACCGCGGCTACGTCTCCGCGGCCTCCTCGCTGCTCTACGAGGCGGCCTCGGAATACCGGATGCAGCAGAACGAGGCGGAGAAGGACGAACTCGCGAGCGCCGCCGCCGAACTGGTCGAACCCGGCCAGGCGCTGGTGCTCGACGACTCGACCACCGGGGTCTACCTGGCTCGGCGGCTGCCGGAACGCGCACCGCTGACCGTGGTGACCAACCACCGCGGGGTGTTCGGCGAGCTCGCCGGGCAGCAGGGCGTGCACCTGATCTCCATCGGCGGCGACTACCTGCCGTGGGCGGACGCGTTCGTCGGCGGCATGGCGCTGGACGCGCTGCGCGGGCTGCGGGTGGACCTGGCGATCATGTCCGTCTCCGCGGTGACCGACGGCATCTGCTGCTACCCGCAGCAGGAGATGGTGCAGATCAAGAAGGCGATGCTGGCCGCGGCCAGCCGCCGGGTGCTCTACGTGGACCACACCAAGTTCCGCAGGCGCGCGTTGCACGCGGTCGCGCCCGCCGAGGACTTCGACATGGTGATCGTCGATTCCGCCACGCCGGAGGCCGACGTCGAGGTCCTCGTCGAGCGCGGCGCCACGGTCCGGCGCACCGGCGAGATCCAGCAGGACCGGGCGAAGAAGGATCTCGCCACGGCAGGTCAGAGCAGCAATGGCGCGGCAGGCGTGCAAGGCGCAGGCCGGGCATGATGACCACCGCGGAACGCGCCGACGGGGTGCGGGTCGGCGGTGATCGGGATTCGAGCGAGGAGGACGCCAGGTGTCCCACGACGAGAAATCAACCGCGACGACCGGTGCCACCGACGCCACCCGGGCCTCGGAGGAGGCGCAGGGCAGGCTGGGGCCGGGCGACCGCGAACGCAACTGGAACAGGCTGGGCTCGGAGGAGTTCGACGTCGTCGTGATCGGCGGCGGCGTCACCGGCGCCGGCGCCGCGCTCGACGCGGCCACCCGCGGGCTGCGGGTCGCCCTCGTCGAGGCGCGCGACCTGGCCGCCGGCACGTCCAGCCGCTCCAGCAAGCTCTTCCACGGTGGCCTGCGCTACCTGGAGCAGCTGGAGTTCTCGCTGGTCCGCGAGGCCCTGCGGGAGCGGGAGCTGATGCTGACCCGGCTCGCGCCGCACCTGGTGAAGCCGGTGCCGTTCCTCTACCCGCTCAGCCACCGCGTGTGGGAGCGGCCGTACACCGCGGCCGGGCTGCTGATGTACGACACGATGGGCGGCGCCCGCTCGGTGCCCGGGCAGAAGCACCTGTCCCGGGCCGGTGCGCTGCGGATGGTGCCCGCGCTCAAGCGGGACGCGCTGATCGGCGGCATCCGCTACTACGACGCGCAGGCCGACGACGCCCGCCACACCATGACCGTGGCCCGCACCGCGGCCCGCTACGGCGCCGTCGTCGCGACCTCCACCCAGGTCACGGGCTTCCTGCGGGAGGCCGACCGGGTCGCGGGCGTGCGGCTGCGCGACGTCGAGACCGGCGCCGAGACCGAGGTCCGCGCCCAGACGGTGATCAACGCGACCGGGGTGTGGACCGACGAGCTGCAGCGCCTCTCCGGCAGCCGCGGGCAGTTCCGGGTCCGCGCCAGCAAGGGCGTGCACATCGTGGTGCCGCGGGACCGCATCGTCTCCGAGGCCGGGATGATCCTGCGCACCGAGAAGTCCGTGCTGTTCGTCGTGCCGTGGGGTGGCCACTGGATCGTGGGCACCACCGACACCGACTGGAACCTGGACCTCGCGCACCCGGCGGCGACGAAGAAGGACATCGACTACATCCTGGAGCACGTCAACACGGTGCTCGCCACGCCGCTGACGCACGCCGACATCGAGGGCGTGTACGCGGGGCTGCGGCCGCTGCTGGCGGGGGAGAGCGACGAGAGCTCGAAGCTGTCCCGGGAGCACGCGGTCGCCCGCGTCGCGCCCGGCCTGGTCGCCATCGCCGGTGGCAAGTACACGACCTACCGGGTGATGGCCGCCGACGCGGTGGACGCGGTGGCGCCGGACCTGTCCGGCCGCGTCGCGTCCTCCATCACCGACCGGGTGCCGCTGCTCGGCGCCGACGGCTACCACGCGCTGGTGAACCAGGCCGACCAGATCGCGTCCGCGCACGGCGTGCACCCGTACCGGATCCGGCACCTGCTGGACCGCTACGGCTCGCAGGTGCACGAGGTGCTCGCGGCCACCGCGGACCGGCCGGAGCTGCTCAAGCCCGTCCCCGGCGCCTCGGCCTACCTGCAGGCCGAAGTGGTGTACGCGTGCACCCACGAGGGCGCGCTGCACCTGGAGGACGTGCTGACCCGGCGCACCCGCATCTCCATCGAGTACCCGCACCGCGGGGTGGAGTCGGCGGAGCCGGTGGCGCGGCTGATGGCCGACGTGCTCGGGTGGGACGAGGAGCGCGTCGCCCGCGAGGTCGAGGTGTACACCGCCCGCGTCGAGGCCGAGCGGGACTCGCAGACGCAGCCCGACGACGAGGCCGCGGACGCGAAGCGCTCCGCCGCCCCCGAGGTGCGGGACCGCATCGAGGAACCCATCGCCTGATCGCAGCGACCAGGTGACCACGGGCCGCTCGTCCACCCGGACGGGCGGCCCGTTCCGCGTCAGCGGGCCAGCTCGGTCAGCAGCTCGTCGACGTGGGCGATCATCCGGCGGGTGTCGGCGGGCGAGACGGTGCTCCAGGAATCACCGGACGGCGAATCCCGGCGCAGCTGCGCGTACCGGCCGTGCGGGGTGTCGAAGAACCCCACGACCCGCGGCGCCCGCACCCGGCGGCCCAGCCGGTCCCGGGCGGCGGCGCCGAACTGCCCGCGCGCCCCGGCCTCGCGGACCATCGAGGTGAGCATCTCCGCGTCGTCGCCGCGCACGCCGCGGCGGACCAGCTCGCCCTCCAGCGCTTCGGCGTTCCCGCCTGTCGCGGCCGCGGCGGCGTCGAGGTCGGCGCTGCGCACCGTCACCGATCGGCCCGGCCCGGCGCCGAGCACCGGCAGCACCGAGGCCACCTCCCGCACCAGTCCGGCCGCCGACACCGGCCGCAACGTCAGCGCGTCCTCGTCCTTGACGACCAGCACCGCGTCCGCCCCGCTGCCGTCCGGCACGCCGGAGGCGGCGAGCACCCGGAGGCTGCGGCCGAACCAGGTCCGTCCGTCCACTTCGGACTCCGGGTGGGCGAGCAGCCGCAGCATCCGGTCCAGCGCCGGGTCCAGCTCCCGGCGGTCGCCGAGCTGCTTGGCGCCCATCGACCGCCACGCCGAGTCCGCCAGCTCCGCGCGCTCCGTCCAGGTGCGACCCGGCGAGGGCACCCGCAGCACCAGCGGCATCGTCTCCAACTCCAGGTGCTCGACGAGCACGTCGAACTCCAACGCGGACAGCCGGACCGGACCGGCACCCGCGAGTGCCGAACCGCCGATCATTGACCGGGATCTCCGCCGATGACCGGCCGGGACAGGGTCTGCGGTGCGTCGAAGAAGCCGGTACCGCCGCCGACCTGCTCGGTCACCGAGCGGTCCACCGGGTCGTCGTCGCGGCGCCGCGCCCGGCCCCCGCCGGAACCGGTCGGGTGCGTGCCGCGGCCGCGCTCGCCGCCGCGCCCCGCCGTACCGCGCGCGGGCTGCCTGCGCGCGCCGCCGGGGGTGGTCGCCGAACCGGTGCCGCCGCGCGGGGCGGGCACCGGGGCGCCCGCCCAGCTGATCGTGATGTTCGGCTGCTGCAGGCCCTTCGCCGCGCCCGGCGGGGGGACGTGCGCGTCCACGACCACCTGCGGCGGCGGCGCGAAGGAGGCCAGCGAGGTCGTGTTGGCCCGGGTGGAGGCCTCGTAGGTGCGCATCACCTCGAACGCGCGCTGCTCGGCGGCGTCCCGGCGGGACTCCTGCACCTCGTAGTCGGTCTGCCCGCCGAACAGGTGCACCAGCCCGGTGATCGCGGTGCCCGGGTCCTCGGTGGTCAGCGGCTGCGGCTGCGGCATGTCGGCGCGGGCCTTGCCGACGAACGAGGCCTGCTGCTCGGTGCGGTCCCGCATCGACTCGGCGGCCTGCTGCGCCTGCACGGCCCACTCGCCCAGCGGGCGGATCCCGCCGCGGGCGTTGTCGGCGGCTTCGCCCTGCCAGCCGGACATCGCGGAGCTCAGCGCGGCGGCGAGATCGCCGTCGATCTCGCCGAGGGTGCGGGTCAGCTCGCTCCAGCGGCGCACCGAATCGGTCGACGCGTCCGCGCCGGGGCCCTGGTGGATCTGCTCGTAGAGCTCCTCGTGGCGGTACCCCTGCCAGCGGTGGTCACTCATCGGGTTCCGCCTCCCGTCGCACCGGTCACGGTCAGCACCCTCCCCCGAGCCGCACCGCGTTCACGTCGTCGGTGTCCTGGTAGTGCTGGTTGGCCAGCTGCAGGGACTCGGCGGCCGATTGCAGCTGGTCGCGGTAGCCGCACAGCGCGGTCAGCGCGTCCTGGTCGCCGCCGACCGAGCGCTCGTTGAACTGCTCGGCGGCGGTGCTGCTGATCGGGTCGCCGGCCCACGGCCGGATGCGCAGCTCGGTGATCGCGTGCTCGATCTCCACACCGACCTGGTCCAGCGAGGACTGCAAGGCGTTCACGAGGCTCGGGATGGCGGCGGGTTCGACGCGCATGGAGCCACCGGTGCCGGGGGTTCCCGGTAGGGCGGTGGAATCCGGCGAGCCGTCCCCCGACGGCGAGTACAGCGGCACGGGGTTTCCCTCCCACGGGTAAGACGTCCGCGCTCACTCTAATCACTATTCATCACCGTGGGGAGTGCTCCAAACGCGGTGAGTATCAACGCGGTTGGGCCGCGGGGTCCAGTCGCGTTGCGCCGGACGCCCGCGATCACTCCGTCGGACGGGGGCTCATCAGCGGCTCCGAGGAGCCGCTCGTGGACCCGGCCGCGGAGGGATCCGCGGACGTGGTGGCGGATTCCGAGGTCTCCGGTGCCGGGTCGGCCAGCGAGGCCACCGCGTTCTCGGCGACCAGCTGCGCCCCTTGGCACAGGGCGTCCAGCGGCGGCGCGGGCTGCCCACCGTCGTCGCGGTAGAGCACGTCGAGGTGCTCGCCCTCGGCGAGGTCCACCGCCACGTTGCAGGACAGGTCCAGGTCCGGAGTCTTGATCACGAGCGCCGGGAAGCCGTGCACCACCACCGGGGTCGCCTGCACCTGCGCGGTGTCGTCCGTCCACACGCTCATCGACTCGGTGGTGATCAGCGACAACCGCGCCCCGACCTTCGCGGTGGTGTTGCGGAAGCTGCACGTGGGCGCGTCGCCGAAGCCGCCCTCGGTGTCGGCCAGCGGGTCGCGGTCGAACCCGAGCTGCCCGCGCTGCGCGGCGGTGAGCAGTTCGCACGGGTCCACACCGGACATGCTCAGCTCGTAGGGGCGCGGCGGCGGTGGCGGGGGCGTGCTGGTGGTGGGGGTGTGCGGCACGGGTGGCGGCGGTGCGGGCGTCTCCGCGGCGGGCTCGGAGCGGAGGAAACCGCATCCGGAGAGGGTGAGCAGCGCCGCAGCGCACACCCCGCCCAGCCGCATGGCCGACGTCCGGCCGTTCCGCGCCGAGGCGGTCCGCGAGCTCTGCATGGGCTTCACCGTAACGAAAGCGGCGGCCCGCCCGGGGCAACTCCGGGGGCGTGCCGCGCGGAGATCGCCCGGGTGACCGGCCCGTCGGCCCGGTTCGGGCGCTCGGACGAGGCGTTCGTCCGGCACCGGGCCGAGCGGGGGAGCGGGGTGCCGCTGTTCGGGCGCCGGGTGCGGGAACCCCGGCGTGCGGCGGGAACTGGCTGGTTCTCGCCAGCCGGCGGCGCCGGTCACCGCCTGCGGGCCACCCAGGCGATGAGGAAGATCGCGAGGAAACCGAGCAGCCACAGGTCCCTGGTCACCACGACCAGCACCAGCAGCAGAGCGGCACCGCCGAGGCCGAGCAGCACTTCCGCCCGGGGCCGGGTGCGGGCCGGTCGCCTGCCGGGAGCCCAGGTCGCGCCGCTCGCGGGCGTGGTGTCGGGCAGGTCCCGGAACAGCGCGTCCAGGTCGTCGCCGCTGCGGGCCGCGACCACCCGGGCGCAGCGCTCGTCGTACTCGACGAGGTCCAGCCTGCCCGAGGTCAGGTGCTCGCCGAGCAGCGCGATCGCGGTTTCGCGTTCGGCATCGCCGATCCGCAGTTTCCGGTCCCTCGCACGCACTCCGCCATCCTAGGGCCCGCGCTTCCCGGCGCCGACGTCCCGGACCGGACCTACCGGGCGAACGGCCCGTCCGGCCGGGAGGGCGGGCCGCTCGCCTCCGCGTGCCGGCACGGGGACGAGCGGCCGGAGCATCACGCCTTGGCGGTCAGCAGCGGCGGGTCGGACGGGGCGTTGAGCACCTCGTCGTCGATGAGGCCCTCGCCGCGGGCGACGACGGTCGGCACCACGATCTGCCCGGCCACGTTGGTCGCGGTCCGCGCCATGTCCATGATCGGGTCGACCGCGTAGGCGACGGCGATGCCGGTCGCCACCACCTCCGGCGGGAAGCCGAGCGCGCTCACGGTGAGGGTGAGCATCGTGAACCAGCCGGTGACCCCGGCAGTGGCGATGGAGCCGAACACGGCCACCGCCACGATCGTCAGGTACTGCACGACGCCCAGCTGGATGCCGAACAGGTTCGCGATGAAGATCGCGCCGACCGCGGGGTAGATCGCCGCGCACCCGTCCATCTTGGTCGTGGTGGCCAGCGGCACCGCGAAGTTCGCGTACGAGCTGCTGACGCCCAGGTTCTCGGCGGTCTGCCTGCTCAGCGGCAGGCTCGCGCCGGAGGAGCGGGACACGAACGCGAACTGCAGCACCGTCCACGCCTTCGCGAAGAACGTCGCCGGGCTCACCTTCGCCACGAACCGCAGCAGCACCGGGTACACCACGAACAGCACCAGCGCGCAGCCGGCGTAGGTGGCGCCGATCAGCTTGAGCAGCGGGGCGAAGAACTCGTTGCCGTAGGTGGCGACCGCGTTGCCGATCAGGCCGAGGGTGCCGATCGGGGCGAGCCGGATGATCCAGCCCAGCACCCGCTGGATCACCTCGAACAGCGAGCGGTTGAAGTCCACGAACGGCTTCGCCGTGTCACCGAGGCTGTAGGCGGCGGCGCCGATGATGAGCGCCACGAACACCACCTGCAGCGTCTCGCCCTCGGAGAAGGCGCTGACCAGGTTGCTCGGGATCAGCCCGTTGATCAGGTCGAGCCAGGAGCCCTGCGTCTTCTCCCCGATGGACTTCAGCCGCTCCGGGTCGGGTTCCAGCACCAGGCCCTGTCCGGGCTGCACGAGCCTTCCCACCGCGAGGCCGATGACCACGGCGATCAGCGAGGTGATCGCGAACCACAGCGCGGTCTTCCCGCCGAGCCGGGCCGCGGTCCGCCCGCCGCCGACCGAGCGCAGGCTCGTGATGCCCACGACGATCGCCGTGAAGATCAGCGGCAGCACGGTGAACGTGAGCAGGTTGGTGAACGTGGAGCCGATCGTGTCCAGCGTCGTGATCAGCCACTGGGCGTCGGTCGCCTTCGCGATCCAGCCCAGCAGCGCGCCGACGACCAGGGAGGCGACGACCGCGACGGCGAACAGCCGCGGGTTGAACCGGGGTCGTCGCCGTTCGGGCTCGGGGGAGGTGGACACGGGCATCTCCTGACTGCGTGGTCCGGGTGGCGCGGGACGCGCCGGGGAGGATCGCTCGCGGGCTTCGCCCGGGCGGGGAGGTGCGGGGGCGGTGCGATCGGCCGGAATCGGCGCGGATCAGGTCGGTGCCGGAGCGCGCCGCGGGCGCGGGACCGGGGTTCGCCGCCCGCTCAGGGACAAGCGCTGCTGGCCTGCCGTCGCAGATCGACGTGCAGGCGTGAAGTCAGGTAACGCCGCTGAGCTCCCATCGCGGACAGTTCTAACCCGCGGTTCGGTCCAGACCATCCCGAATTAACCGAATTGTGTTCGCGTTCACCGGCGGAACGGCGGAATTCGGCCCACCCGGCGGAATTCGGCCACGAACCGCGCCGGAGCGGTCACTCCCGGAGATCAGGAGCGCTGCCACAGCTCCGCCACGCCGACGCCCACCTCGGCCAGCAGGGCGCGGGTCAGCGGCAGGCTGATGCCGATCACGCTCGACGGGTCGCCGTCCACGCCCTCCACGAACCAGCCGCCGAGGCCGTCCAAGGTGAACCCGCCCGCCACCCGCAGCGGCTCGCCGGAGTCCACGTAGGCCGCCAGCTCCGCCTCGCTCGGTTCGGCGAAGCGCACCACCGTCGTCTTGTGCGCGTGCGCCCGGGACACCACCTCGCCGTCGCGCAGCCGCACCACCGCGTGCCCGGTGAGCAGTTCGCCGCTGCCGCCGGCCATCGCGCGCCAGCGCTTCAGCGCGATCTCCGGGTCGTGCGGCTTGCCGACGACCTCGCCGTGGATGGACAGCATCGAATCGCAGCCGACGACCACTGCTTCCCCGCCGATCTCCGGCAGCACCGCGTCGGCCTTCGCCAGCGCCAGCGCGGTCACCAGCTCCGCGGGCGACGGGTCCGGCAGCGCGGCGGCCACCGCGTCCTCGTCCACGCCGGACACCTGCACGGCCGGATCGATCCCGGCGGCGCGCAGCACGGCGAGTCGGGCGGGGGACGCGGAGGCGAGGACGAAGCGCACGCGGCGACTGTAGCCGCGCCCCGCGGCGGGACCTGAGGGCGGCCCGTTGCCCGCTTCGGCGTCGCCCGGACAGGCCGAACGGCCGAGCCGCAAGCCTGTGCGGTGCGGTTTCGTGCGTTCACAGGGAATGCCATAGCTCTAATGGCGGTGCCTGGTTCAGGTGGAAGATTCCTAATGTCCTTCTCGCGGACACCTCCGGCGACGGCCGGACGAGACCGCGGGCGGGGAGCTCTCCTCGCCGGTTCCACCCCTTCGCAGTGGATCCACGCCTCCTCCCGGCCCGCGGGCCGGACACCGCTCTCCTCCAGCGCGGACGCCCCCCGTCCGCCTGGCCCCGCGCGTCCCCGGAGCGCCGATCACGCCCCGCCGCGCGGCTCGCCCCATTCCGCAAGCACCGGATATCGAGGGAGATCGAAAGATGAGCCGGAAGCGAACCCTTCGCCTGGCGAGCGCCGCGCTGCTCGTCGCGGGCACCGCGACCGCGGCGATCAGCCCCGCCGTCACGGCCTCGCCGCTGGACCCCGACCTGCTCGCCGCCGTGCAGCGCGACCTCGGCCTCACCGAGCAGCAGGCCCGCACCCGCCTCGCGCAGGAGGACACCGCACGGCGGCTCGACGAGACGTTGAGCCGATCGCTGGGCGGCAGCTTCGGCGGCGCCTACTTCGACGCGGCGAGCGGTGCGCTCGTCGTCGGCGTCACCGACGCCGCGAAGATCGCCGAAGTGGAGGAAGCCGGCGCCACCGCCCGGATGGTGCGGCACAGCAGCGCCGAGCTCGACGCCGCCGTCGCCGCCCTCGACCGCGCCGAGGCGTCCGCCCCGGCGTCCATCACCGGC
The DNA here is from genome assembly GCF_020176785.1 of Saccharopolyspora sp. 6V. Lineage (NCBI taxonomy): Bacteria > Bacillati > Actinomycetota > Actinomycetes > Pseudonocardiales > Pseudonocardiaceae > Saccharopolyspora > Saccharopolyspora sp. 6V. The sequence goes on from NZ_JAIUKB010000084.1 coordinate 23,998, forward strand.
TGGTACGTGGACGAACGGGCCAACACCGTCGTCGTCGACGTGCAGGCCGCGCTGCGCGACGCCGCCACCGACGACTACCTCGCCGAGACCACCGGGAACGCGCCGGTGCGGGTCGACGAGGTCACCGAGGCGCCGCGCACGCTCTACGACCTCGTCGGCGGCGACGCCTACTACATGGGCGGCGGGCGCTGCTCGGTCGGCTTCCCGGTGCGCACCTCCAGCGGCGCGTCCGGCATGGTCACCGCCGGGCACTGCGGGACCCGCGGCACCTCCGCCTCCGGCTACAACCAGGTCGCCCTCGGCTCGTTCCAGGGGTCCTCGTTCCCCGGCAACGACTACGCGTGGGTGTCGGCGAACGGCAACTGGACCGCCCGCGGCCTGGTGAACATGTACAACGGCAGCGGCCGGGCCGTCTCCGGGCACAGCACCGCGCCGACCGGGTCCTCGGTGTGCCGCTCCGGCTCCACCACCGGCTGGCACTGCGGTTCGGTGCAGGCGCTGAACCAGACCGTCCGCTACGCGGAGGGCTCGGTCAGCGGGCTCACCCAGACCAACGTGTGCGCCGAGCCCGGTGACTCCGGTGGTTCGTTCATCAGCGGCAACTCGGCCCAGGGCATGACCTCGGGCGGGTCCGGCAACTGCTCGTCCGGCGGCACCACGTACTTCCAACCGGTCGGGGAAGCACTCAGCGCCTACGGCCTGAGCCTCGTCACGAACTGATCCGGGGGAGGGGGGCGTTCGACCGAGCGCATCGGGCGAACGGGCCGCTCGTCCCGTTCCGGGTCAGGCGCCGTCGCGGTTGAGCAGCACCCGCGATTCGGCGGGGAGCCGATCCGGGCGGACCGCGGCCGTCCCGGTCGGGGCGCGGTCGAGTCCCGCGTCCCGGACCGCGGCGGCGCCGCCGACGACCGGCAGCGACACCGAGGTGCCCGCCAGCCCGACCTCGACCCGGCCCGGTTCGGCCGGAGCCTGGATGAACGCGGAATCGGTCCCGCCGACGACCAGTCCCAGCCGGTGCCCGGCGGGGATCACGTGGTCGGTGGTGGCCAGCCGGAACGTCATCTCGTACGGCGTGCCCGGTGCCAGCGGCGATTCCTGGGACAGCGACTCGTGGTTGGCCAGGTCGGCCCATCCGCGGGACAGCACCTGGTAGTCCACGTCCGCGGTGGTGGCCTCGGTGTCCCGGTAGCAGGCGTCGTCGCCCTCGCGGCTCTCGCCCCAGCAGGACTCCGAGTCCAGGGTGCGGATGCCTTCGCCCTCGCCGAGCGCGTCCCGCGTGGTGGCGGGGCCGTAGTCGACGAGCACCGCCGACAGGTGCGCGGTCGGCGTCGCGGGCGTCGCGGTCACCGAGATCGAGCCGGTGCCTGCCAGCCGCAGGTCCTGCTCCAGCGGGGCGCTGGTGAACAGCGCGCGGGCCGGGGAGGCCTGGTCGGGTTCGCGCGCCCAGTCGTACTCGTCCTGCGCCGGGTCGTCGGTGAACGCGGCGCGCGCGTCGGCCGGGGCCGGTTCCGAGGTGAGCCCGCCGAGCCCGTCGGTGTCGCCGGGGACCGGGTGCAGCGTGGTCGCGGCCGCGGACTCGCCGGACCAGGACGCCTCGTCGGACCACTCGTCCGGGGCGCGTTCCACGCTGGCGGCCGGTTCGGCGTCGATCCCGTTGTCCATGCCGAGCAGCTCGTGGTCGAACCAGCGGTGCAGGGTGTCCACCCACTCCGCGCGGCGGAAGTCGAACGGGTCGACGTGGCCGGTCTGGCTCAGCCACACCTTGCGCGGCACGTCGTTCGCGGCCAGCGCGTCCCACCACTGCCCGAACTGGATCATCTTCACGTTGAGGTCGTTGCGGCCGTGCACGGCGAACACGCTGGCCCGCACGTTCGCGGCGTCGGCCACGTGATCGCGTTCGGCCCACAGGTCGGTGACGTCGCCGTTGGCGGGCGCGCCCTCGTCGAGCCGCTGCTTGACCGCCGAGCACTCCGGCCGGCCGCCCTCCTCGACGGTCTCGGCGAGCCCGCGCGGGTCCGCGCCGAAGGACACGCCGTCGGAGCGGTAGTAGTCGTACCAGGAGCTGATCGCCCCGATCGGCACGATCGTGCGCAGGCCCGCCACACCGGTCGCGGCGACGCCGTTGGCGATCGTCCCGTCGTAGGACTTGCCGATCATGCCGACGGCGCCGGTGGACCAGCCCGCACCGACCTCGGCGCCGCCGGTGGCCGCGTCGTAGCCCTTCGCGCGGCCGTTCAACCAGTCGACCACCGCCTTCGCCGAGCCCACGTCGGACGGGCCGCCGACGTCCACGCAGCCCTGCGAGCGGTTGGTGCCCGCCAGGTCCACCAGCACCGTCGCGTAGCCGCGCGGCACGAAGTAGTTGTCGTAGAACAGCGGGAACCCGACCGGCCGGCCCTGGTCGTCGTAGGTCTTGAGCTCGTTCTCGTTGCCGCGGCCGCAGCACGAGTAGTACGGACTCGCATCCATGATCACCGGGACGGGCCCGTCGGTCCGCGGCCGCGCGATGTCCACCGCGACCCGATCGGTCGCGCCGTCCGCGTCACCGTCCAGGCCGGTGTCCACCCACGTGGTCTCGCGCACGGGTTCCTCGGCGGACACCGGTTCGCTGCGCGGTGCCGCGGCCGCGGCCGCGGCAGGACTCGGTGCCGGGGGCGGTGGCGGGGCGGCGACGGCGGGCGTCGCGGACAGCACGGGCAACGCACCGCAGAGTACGGCCGCCAGGGCACGCCACCCTCGGATTCCGGGGCGCGGGGAACGGGAAGTCGGCACGGTCACCTCCGATGATCTCGCGGAACCCTAAGCGCCGAGATCAACGCCGTGCCACGGCCGAAAGTGTGGCGCCGCGAGGCCCGCCGGGCGGGGCGCGGCCACCTCGACGGGCAAGGGCGGGCGCTCGCCGGGAGGTGCGGCGTCCGGTCGCCCGCCACAGGTCGGAGGTTCGGCCGGGCATCCTGCGCGGTGTCGTTCGACGCGGCCGCGGCGCACTCCGCCGCGGCCGCCCCGCCGCGCCCTCGTAACCTGGGGCCATGGTTGTCCTGCTCGACGCGGCGGAGCTGCGCAGGCGGCTCGTCGACGACGGTCCGTACGCGAAGCTCGACGTGGTCACCGTGACCGGCTCCACCAACACCGACCTGTCCGCGGCCGCCGCGGCCGGCGCCCCGGACCGCACCGTGCTGTTCGCCGAGGAGCAGCAGTCCGGGCGCGGCCGGATGCGGCGTACCTGGATCTCGCCGCGCGGCTACGGCCTGCACGTGAGCACCGTGCTGCGGCCCGCTCCGGTGCCGCAGGACGCGCTGGGCTGGCTGCCGCTGCTGGCCGGGATCGCGCTCGCCGAGACGGTCCGCGACGCGTGCGGGGTGCCGGCCGCGCTGAAGTGGCCGAACGACCTGCTGCTCGGCGGCGGCGACACCTGGCGCAAGGGCGCCGGCATCCTCGCCGAGGCCGTGAGCACCGCGGACGGGCTGGCGATCGTCCTCGGGATCGGCGTGAACGTGCACCACGGCCCTGGTGAGCTGCCCACCGGCGCGGGAGGGCTGCCCGCCACCTCGCTCGCCGAGCAGGGTGCCGACGTGGACCGGCAGGATTTCGCGGTGCGGCTGCTGACCGCGCTCGCCGCCGTCGACGACCTGTGGCGCGAGCACGGCGGCGACGTGCTGGCCGGCGGCCTGCTGGACCGTTACCAGCGGCTGTGCGGCACCGTCGGCCAGCAGGTCCGGGTGGAGCTCGGCGGGAACGACCTGCTGGGCACCGCCACCGGCGTCGACCCGGACGGCAGGCTGGTGGTGCGCGGCGCCGACGGCGCGGGAACCCCCGTGTCGGCGGGCGACGTGGTGCACCTGCGTCCGCGCTGAACCGCGGCCCGCCTGATCGAGGGACGCTCGGCGGGGTAGCCGGGCGGGTAGCGTGATCAGCGCCTGGTGATCGAGGGAGGGATTCTCCGGTGGCGTATCCGGACGGTTTGCTGAGCGAGGACGAGTACGTGGTGGTGCACACCCACCCGCACTGGAAGATGCTCGTCCTGCCGGTGGTGCTGTTCCTCGTCGTGGTGGGCGCCGGTTCGTACGCCGCCGCGCTGGCCGCGCCGCTGACCTGGAACGTGCCGGTGTGGATCGCGCTCGCCGCCGTCGGTGCGGTGCTGGTCATCTGGTGGACGCTGGCACCGCTGATCCGCTGGCGCACCACCCACTTCGTGGTCACCTCGCGGCGGCTGATGGTCCGCGAGGGCGTCTTCACCCGCACCGGCGTCGACATCCCGATGTGGCGGATCAACAGCGTGCGGTTCAGCCACGGCCTGGTGGACCGGTTCTTCGGCTGCGGCACGCTGATCGTCGAATCCGCCTCCGACGAGCCGCTGGAGTTCGACGACATCCCCAAGGTCGAGCGGGTGCACACCCTGCTCTACCGCGAGGTCAACGACGAATCCGAGCACGACGACCAGGACCGTTGGGAGCGGCGATGAGCGCGCTGGAGGTCGGCCTGCCGGACCGGGTCCCGCCGCCGGAGCCCGGGGAACTGCCCGCCGCGGTCACCATCTGGGAGGTCGGGCCGCGCGACGGGCTGCAGAACGAGCAGGCCGTGGTGCCGGTCGAGGTGAAGCTGGAGTTCCTGCGCAGGCTCGCCGACGCGGGCCTGCGGATCGTGGAGACCACCAGCTTCGTGCGCCCGGAGTGGGTGCCGCAGCTCGCCGACGCCGCCGAGGTCCTCGCCGGGCTGGAGCGCCGGGACGGCGTGCGCTACCCCGTGCTGGTGCCGAACTCCCGCGGCCTGGACCGCGCCCTCGACGCCGGGGTCGCCGACGTGGCCGTGTTCGCCGCCGCCACCGAGTCGTTCACCCGCCGCAACCTCAACCGCGGGCTCGACGAGCAGTTCGCCATGTTCGAGCCGGTGGTGCGCCGCGCCACCGACGAGGGCCTCGCCGTGCGCGGGTACCTGTCGATGGTCTTCGGCGACCCGTGGGAGGGGCCGGTGCCCGTCGAACAGGTCGTCGCCGCCGGGCGCCGATTGCTGGAGATGGGCTGCGGGCAGCTCTCGCTCGGCGACACGATCGGCGTGGCGACGCCCGGGCAGGTGGAGGCGGTGCTGCGCGCGTTCACCGCCGCCGGGGTGCCGGTGGGGTCGCTGGCGGTGCACTTCCACGACACCTACGGGCAGGCGCTGGCCAACACCTGGACGGCGCTGCGGCACGGGGTGTCCATAGTGGACTCGTCGGCGGGCGGGCTGGGCGGCTGCCCGTACGCGAAGTCCGCCACCGGGAACCTCGCCACCGAAGACCTCGTGTGGATGCTGGACGGGCTCGGCGTCGAGCACGGCGTGGACCTCGCGGCGCTCGCCGCCACCAGCGCGTGGCTGGCCGAGCAGCTGGGCCGCCCCAGCCCGTCCCGCGTGGTCAAGGCGCTCACCGGGGCCTAGGCCGCCGTGCTCGGGCCCGCGCGCGGAGGGCTCGGCGCTCGCCCGCGGCGCGGTCGAGTCCGGAGGCGAACCGCGTCAGGACTGCTCGCGGGTGCCGAACATCGCCAGGAACGTGAAGCGCATGATGCGGTCGGCGTCCCGGTCCGCGGTGCCGGTGATCTCCACCAGGCCCAGGTTCGGCCTGCTCTTCGACAGCCGCCTGCTGTTCACCGTCATGCCGAACCGCAGCTCGTCGTCCGGGAACACCGGCGCCGCCCAGGACAGCTCGTTGCCGCCGGGCGAACCCTGCGAAGTGGACCCGGCGAGCACGTGGTCCACGTAGGCCCGCATCCACAGCGACGAGGTGTACCAACCGGACGCGCACAGCCCGCCGAGCACCGACTGCGCGCCGGCCTCCTCGTCCAGGTGGAACGGTTGCGGGTCGAAGCGGCGCGCGAACGCCACCATCTCGTCCCGGTCGATCAGCACCGAACCCAGGTCGAACACCCGGCCAGGTTCGAGGTCTTCGTACGCGATACCCGCCATGCCCGGATCATCGCAGGACGCCCGGGCCGGGTGGTGCGCGGTGCCCGATCCGGCTCCGGTGCGGCAGGATCGACGTGGAACCATCGACCGCATGGGCGCGTCCCGGAACGCGGGGCGGCCGGACGCGCCCGCCGACGCCTCGACTGCGGAAGGGGGAGTGGCGGTGGCCACCGATAGCGCGCACGCCGAGGAGCTCGCCGCTCGACATCGGCGCCCGCGAGGACGGCAGGCACTCCCCCGGACGGGGTCGGTGCGGCCATGAGCGGAGATCACGAGGACGTCCGGAAGCACGGCTCCCCGGCGCGGGACGAGCACTCCGGCGGCATCGAGCGGGCGCGGTGGCGCGGCGACGCCGACCACACCGGCCCCGTCACGGTCGAAGCGGCCGGGTCCGGCGCGCTCGCCGCGGGCTGGGTCGCGGACGGGGTGGACCCCGCGTCGGTGACCGCGCCGCACCCGGTGCGCCAGGCCTGGTCTTCCGCCCCGCCGCAGGGCCGCGGCGATTCCGCCGCTCGCGGACCGCGGTCCGACGGGTTCGGCGCGAATTCCGGGCAGGCGGGCGGAATCCGCGCGGGGCACGGTCCGGACCGCTTCGGGCCGGGGCAGCAGTCCCCCGAGGGGCGGCCGGGCGGGCACGGGCAGCGCGCGCAGGCCCGGCAGGCGCAGCAGGGGTGGCAGAACCACCGGGGGCAGCAGGGCGACCAGGGCCAGCAGATCCAGCAGGGCAATCAAGCTCAGCAGGGCCAGCAGAGCCAGCAGGGCCAACAAGGCCACCAAGCCCAGCAGGGACAGCCGATCCAGCAGGGGAACCAAGCCCAGCACGGGCAGCCGGCGCAGGGGAGCCAGCAGAACCAGCAGGTCCACCAAGCCCGGCCCGGCAGGCAGGGCCCTCCGAACCGCCCCGGCCAGCAGGACCGGCCGGACCACCGAGGACGGCAACCCCAGCAGGTCCGGCGCGGCGCCGCCCCGGCCGCGGGCCCCCCCCCCCGCCCCGGCGCGCCGCGCCCGCGCGCCGCACCCCGGGCCGGGCCGCCGGGGCTCGCGGCCGGGGGCGGGCGGGGGGGGGGGGGGGGCGGGGCGCGCGGGCCCCCGCCCCGGCCAGGGCGATCCGGTCGCGCGCCGGGTCCGCCCGCCCGCCGACCCGGTCCGGCCGCGCCAGGGCGACCGCAAGGAAGCGGTCGCGTTCATGCTCCACCAGTTCCCGATCGGGTACCTCCCGGTCGCCGCGGCGACCGCCAGCCGCCAGCTGCCGATGCCCGCCGAAGGCGTCGATCCGCTGGCCGGGCGCCGCTTCCCGCCGCGCGACCACCCGCGCGCGGACCTCGTCGACGACCGCGACGCCCTCGCCAGGGCCCGCTCCGGGGAGCTCGCGGTGGACCCGGCCGGATCCGACGGGGTGGAGCGCCCCGCCGAGTTCGCCGCCGGGCACGACCCGCTCGCCGAACTCAGCGAACTGGAGTGGGAACGCCGCTACACCGGCCCCGCCGGACCCCGCTGGCCCGCTGCCGCCTCGGTGCCGGAGGGTTGCGCGGAACCGGGCGAGCCGATCGTGCTCGAACCGGACGCGGTGCTCGACGCGCTCGGCTCCGACGCGGGCCGGGTCGCCGCGCCCGACGGCACCGCGTTCACCCGGCGCAGCCTGCCCCCGGACTACCTGGAGCTGCCGTACCACCGCTACCGGGTGCTGCGGCCGCTGCCGGTGTGGCGGGCGGTGTCCGCGCCGTGGTTCGCGGGCAGCGGCGGTGGCGTGCGCTACCGGCTGACGCACTCGCTGGCGGAACTGGTGGCGCTGGGCCACCTCGTCGAGCTCACCGCGGCGCGGGTCGCCGCGGAGGCGGGCACGCTGCGGCTGGACCCCGCCGTGATCGACGCGGCCGACCGCGCGTCCCGGCGCTCCGCGAGCGGGGGCGCGGGCCCGGACGAGCGCGCCGACGCCGCACCGGACGAACCACCGGGCGCGGTCGACGAGCCCCGCCGCACCGACCGGCACGAGGTCACGGAGGAGATCGCGAAGTGAACACCGAATCGATGCTCGGCTGGCTCGCGGCGCTTGGCGTCCCCGCCGAGCTGGTGTCGATCGGCACCGAGACCGACCACACCTGGTGCCTGGTCCGCGAGGAGGTGGACGGCGCCGCCGGGTGGGAGGTGTTCTGGCGCGAGCAGGGCAACCGCTACGACTGGGCGCGGTTCAGCAGCGAGCAGGTCGCCTGCTTCTACCTGTTCGGCAGGCTCAGCTGGACCCAGGCGCTGCGCGGCGCCATCGGCCCCGTCGACCAGGACCGCCCGCGCGTCCCGAAGGCGCCCGCCGAGCCGGCCACCCCACCCCACGGCACCCCGGTCCAGTGACCGCCTGAACTTCGAACACGGTTCGCGGAGCAGCACGAGTTCGGGATTCAGCGCAGCAGGTCCAGGGCCGTTGCGTGCAGGTGGCCGTTGGTGCTCAGCGCCGAGCCGCCCCGGAATCCGCGCCGCCCGCCCAGGTCGGTGAACTCGCCACCGGCCTCGCGGACGATGACCTGCACCGCGGCCACGTCCCACGGGTTCACCACCGCTTCGGCCGCCACGTCGATGGCGCCCTCCGCGACCAGGCAGTGCTGCCAGAAGTCGCCGAACGCCCGGTTCTCCCAGCACGCGTCCACCAGCCGCAGGTACGCCTCCCGCGAGTGGTGCTCCACCCAGCTGCCCAGGTGCGTGGTGGACAGGTAGGCGTCGGAGATCTCGCGCACCCCGGACACCGAGATCCGCTCCGCAGCGCCCCCGGAGCTCGCCCACGCGCCGCGCCCCGCGGCCGCCCACCAGCGGCGGCCCAGCGCGGGTGCGCTGATCACGCCCGCGGTCGGCGTGCCGTCCTCGACCAGCGCGACCAGCGTCGCCCAGGCGGGCACCCCGCGCAGGAAGTTCTTCGTGCCGTCGATCGGGTCCAGCACCCAGGTGCGGGCCGAGGTGACCTCGCCGCCGCGCTCCTCGCCCGCGATCTCGTCGCCGGGGCGCTGCTCGGCGAGCACCGCGCGCACCGCGTCCTCCACCGCCAGGTCCGCATCGGTGACGGGGGTGCGGTCCGGCTTGCGGTCCACCGCGAGGTCCAGCGCGCGGAACCGGTCCGAGGTGAGCGCGTCGGCGGTGTCCGCGAGGTGCAGGGCCAGGTCCAGGTCATCGGCGATCGTCACGGCGGCGACTCTACTTCCGCGCTCCGCGCGGCCCCGCTGAGGTGCGGCTACCAGACGGTCCGGGCGGAACTAACCGCCTACGACACGGACCTGATCATCGCGGACCTCTAGGGTGGAGGCGTGAGCGTAGTGCTGCTGGCCGAGGACGACCCAGCCATTGCTGTGCCGTTGTCGAGGGCATTGCAGCGGGAGGGCTACTCGGTCCGAGTCATCGACGACGGCCCTTCGGCGTTGCAGGAGGCGTCCTCCGGCGGAATCGACCTGATGGTGCTGGACCTCGGCCTGCCCGGGATGGACGGGCTGGAGGTGTGCCGGCGGCTGCGCGCGCAGGGCCGCGGCATCCCCGTGCTGATGCTCACCGCGCGCACCGACGAGGTGGACTTCGTGGTGGGCCTCGACGCGGGCGCCGACGACTACGTGGCGAAGCCGTTCCGGCTCGCGGAGCTGATGGCCCGCATCCGGGCGCTGCTGCGCCGCGGTTCCCCGGAGACGCTGGAGGCATCCGGAGTGCGGCTGGAGCTGACCGCGCGCCGCGTCCTCGTCGACGAGCACGAGGTGGGGCTGGCGAACAAGGAGTTCGAACTGCTGCGGGTGCTCATGCAGCACGCGGGCCAGGTCGTCACCCGCGAGGAGATCCTCGACGAGGTGTGGCCGGAGGCCAGCCGCAAGGGCAGCAAGACGCTGGACATGCACATCTCCTGGCTGCGCCGGAAGCTCGGCGACGGCAACGGCCGTGCCGACGAGCAGCGGATCGCCACGGTCCGCGGCGTCGGCTTCCGGTTCAACGCGGACTGACGGGCGGCCCGGTGCACAGGCGGATCCTGGTCGCGACGCTGCTGGCGGTGGCGGTGACGGCGGTGGTCCTGGGCCTGCCGCTGGGAGTGACCGCGCTGAAGCTGGTGGAGGACTTCACCCGCACCGACCTGTCCACCCGCTCGCAGCAGATCGCGACCTCGCTGGACGAGCAGGTCGCCTCCCGCCACCCGATCGACGTGGAGTCGGTGCTGCTGGCGGTGCCGCGGGACGCGCGGCTGGTGGTGCGCACCAAGGACCACGAGTACGTCTACGGCACCGACCCGGGCAGGTCGCCGCTCACCGAGAGCGTGCCGATGGTGCAGAGCGGCACGGTGACGCTGTCCGCGCCCAGCGGCCCGGTGCGCACCCAGCAGTTCCAGGTCGCGGGTCTGGTGCTGCTGCTGGTGGTGCTCTCCGCGGGCACCGGCATGGTGGTGGCGGGGTTGACCGCGCGGCGGCTGGCCGATCCGCTGCGGCACGTCGCCGCGCGCGCCGCCCGGCTCGGCGCGGGCGATTTCCGGGCCGATCCGAAGCGGCACGAGGTCCCGGAGCTGGACCGGGTCGCCGACGCGCTGGACGCCTCGGGCGCCGCCCTGTCCCAGCTGGTGCAGCGCGAGCGGGAACTCGTCGGCGACGTCTCGCACCAGCTGCGCAGCAGGCTCACCGCGCTGCAGCTGCGGCTGGAGGCGCTGGCCGACGTGCCCGACCAGGAGGTCGCGGAGGAGGCCGCCGCGGCGCTGGAGCAGGCCGAGCGGCTCTCCAGCGTCCTCGACGACCTGCTCGCCGCCGCGACCGCCGCGCGTGCCAGGGACGCCGAACCGCTCGACGTGTCCGAAGCGCTGTCCGAGGCCGCCGCGGAGTGGCGGGAACCGCTGCGCGCCCAGGGCCGCGCCCTGCGCCAGCGGGTGCCGGACGGCCTGCTCGCCAGGGCCACGCCCGGCCGGTTGCGGGAGGCCATCGGGGTGCTGCTGGACAACGCGGTGCGCCACGGCAAGGGGACGGTGACGCTGACCGCGCGCCACGGCGGCGGGACGGTGGTCGTCGAGGTCGGCGACGCCGGGCCCGGGGTGCCGGACCAGCTGGTGCCCTACGTGTTCGAGCGCGGGTTCTCCGCGGGCGGGTCCACGGGCGTGGGCCTGGCCTTGGCGCGGGCGCTGGTGGAGGCCGACGGCGGGCGCCTGGAGCTCAGCAAGGCCCGTCCCGCCCTGTTCGAGATCTTCCTGCCGGTGGCGCGGGCCGACGACGTGCTCGGCGTGCCGTGGAAGATCGAGTCCCGGCCGCGCTGATCCGGTTCCGCCGCCCGGTCCGGGGGTGCGGCGCCGGAGGCTTCGGCGCCGGGGGTGCGGCGCCGGATTCGTCGGCGGAAGGGTCGTCGTCGGGGGGTTCGTCGTCGGGGGACCCGTCGGCGGGGAACACCCACTTCCGGAACGCCCACCACCGGAACACCATGCCCAGCACCAGGCCCACCACCTGCGCGGCGGTGAAGTCGGCGATCTCCTCGACGAGCCTGCTGGTGTACGGGGTCTGCAGGTGCAGGGCGTAGCGGGAGAACCACAGCGGCGCCGCGTACAGCGCGACCCCGATGCCGCTGAACAGGAAGTACAGCGTGGCCTCGTGGTGGCGTTCCCGGCCGCCGCGGGTGCGGAACGACCACTCCCGGTTCAGCACGTACGACACGATCGTCGCCACCAGCACCGCGATCACCTTCGCGGTGACCGGTTTCGGCACCAGGATCGTCAGCTTCAGCGCGTAGAAGATCGCCGAGTCGATGAAGAAGGTGCTGGCGCCGACGATCGCGAACTTCACCAGTTCGCGATGGCGCACCGCGCGGTCCCGCAGCGGGCGCGGGACGCGGGCCAGCACGGCTTCCACGACGGACACTCCGACGATGTTAACCGCCCCGCCGCGGCCGCCCGGAGCTCGTGCGGCCGCAGCGGTGCCGGGACCTCCCCGGCCGGTCTCCGGTCAGCGCAGGAAGCGCCACCAGGGCGGCGGGGCGGTCGGCGGCAGCAGCGGTTCCAGGATCGGCAGCCGCCGCTCGTCCGGGGCCGGTTCCGGTTCCGGGGGCTCGGGCGGCCGGGTGGGCTCCGACGACGGGGGTTCCGGCGGTGCGGAGGTGCCCGGTCCGGTCGGGACGGGCGTCGGTGCCTGCGTCGGTTCGGAGCCGGGCGTCGGCTCCGGGGCGGGAGCGGGGCCCTGGCTCGGCGGCGCCCACCCCGGCAGACCAGGCAGGCCCGGAAGACCAGGCAACCCCGGCCGACCAGGCGGGCCCGGCAGCTCCGGCAGGCCCGGGACCTCCGGCGGACCAGGTCGCTCGGGCAGCCCCGGCACGTCCGGCAGCCAGCACGGCCACTCCGCACCGTCCGCCGGACGCAGCGGCCACAGCGGCGGGAGCGGGCAGTCCGGCTCCGGCCGCGGGCGCCACGGGAACCAGAGCCGGGTGGTCACCGCGGCGCTGTCGTTCGCGGTGCCGAGCCGGGCGCGCACCGGGATGGTGACCTCGCGCTCCTCGCCGTCCGAGGCGCCGCGCGGTTCGACCGGCAGCCCGGCCAGCCACAGGTGGCCCCGGTAGGACTCGCCCGGGTCCAACTCCGCCGAGCAGCGCAGCTCGTCGTCCGACGGCAGCAGGTCGCACGCGGGCGGGATCCCCAGCGCGCGCGCACCGGCGGGCAGCACCGCGACCGCCTCGGCCCGGCCCCGGGTCACGCCGGTGTTGCGCACGTCGAGGTTCAGCCGCAGCGGCGGGCCCTCCGGTACCTCGTCGCCCAGCAGCAGGTCGTGCAGCGGGTGCGCCGCCGCCGACACCGACACGTCCACCCCGTCCCCGGAGCGCATCAGCACCTGGATCCGGGACAGCGGCAGGTCCAGGTCCGCGCCCGCCACGATCCGCGCGCCGATCTCGCCGCCGGTGGCGTCGGCCGCGGCCGTCACGTGCAGGTCGAAGGTCAGCTGCTCACCCGGTTCGAGGCCGCGCTCCGAGGAGCACTGCAGCCCGCCGTCCCAGCTCTCGCAGCGCACCCCCGGGCCACCGGCCGCCTCGGCGGCGCGCGCGGTGCGGGCGGACGCGGGCGCGGTCCCCGCGGGACCGGACTGCTGGGAGGTCACCCCCGGGATCTCCGAGCTGACGCCCGGCGGCAGCGACAGGATCGCGGTCACCGGATCGGACGGGCCGGTGCCGTCGTTGCGCACCGTGATCGGCAGGTCCGCGGGGTCGCCGCCCGGCACCAGCGTCAACGGCTCCGTCGGGCCGTGCGCGTCCAGCTTCGGCGTCGGCGCGGCGGGCGCCGGAGCCGGTGCGGGAGCCGGCTGCGGAGAGGGCTGCTGCGGGGCCTGCGGGCTCGGCGCGGGAGGACGCGGTGCGGGCGGCGGTGCGACGGCGGGCTCCGGCGCGGGCGGGGGCGCCGAGGCGGACGGCAGCGGCGCCGTGCCCGAGGTCAGCGCCAGCGCCAGCGCCAGGCACAGCGCGGCGGAGGCCGCGACGCCCGACACCGCCTGGCGCGGCACCGAGCTCGCCGCGCCCGCCGCCGAACCCCCCGCACCGGCCGATGCGGCCGCGGGGGGGGGCGAAGCACCGCCGCCGGAGAGCAGGTACGCCGTGGCACCGGTGCCGATCACCAGCGGCGCGATCACCGCGCGCAGGCCGCCGTTGACGTCGGCGAGCTCCGCCGCCAGCCCGCGGCACCGGTCGCAGCCGTCGAGGTGGTTGTCGACCTGCGCGGTCTCCCGCTTCGACAACCCGCCGCGCGTCCACGCGCCCAGCCGGTCCGCCGCCGCCCGGCAGGACGCGATCCCCGGTTCGTCGTCGGACAGCGAGCTCAGGTGCACCTGCAGGTACGCCTGGCGCAGGCCCTCCCGCGCGCGGTAGGCCAGCGCCGACACCCCGTTCGGGGTGAGGCCTAACAACGGCCCGACCTGGGCGGGCGTCTCGCCTTCCACCTCGATGTGCCACAGCACCGTCTTCCAGCGCTCCGGCAGCCGCGCGAACGCCCGCGCCGCCAGCGACCGCTCCAGCCCGGCGACCGCGGTGTCGGTGAACGGCACGCTCGCCTCGGCGCCGGAGACCTCGGTGACGTCCTCGGCCAGCTGCAGCTTCCGGTCCCGGCGCGTCCGGTCGTAGGCGACGTGGCGCAGCGCCGTCAGCAGGTAGGCGCGGAACGCCGTCGTCGGGCCGCGGCCGCCGCGCAACGTGGCCAGCACCTTCGCGAACGCCTCGGACACCAGGTCGTCGGCCTCGGCCTGCGATCTGGAGACCTGCCGGGCCATGTTCTGCGCGGCGGCGACGTGGCGTTCGTAGAGCGTCCCGTAGGCCTCCGTCGAACCGTGCCGGACGGCCTCGATCAGCTCGCCGTCGCTGGGGCCCTGCGCTTCGGCCGGGGCTGTGGCCACGCCGCACCTTCCTTTGTGTGGTCCGCTGTCCGGGGTGTGCCGCTGGTCGGGCGGGTCCGCGCTCGGGGTTCCGGTGCGACCAGCCGACCGGGTGCGTCCGGATCCGCCGATCGGAGCAGATCCGCTTCATGGAACCATCCGCGCGATCGCCCGTCGATCCGCCAACGTGATGCGAATTCGCGTCGAACCTCATTGTGATCGATGACTCCCCGCGCCCTGCACGCAGTCTTCCGTCATGGTCGAACGCGCAGGTCGTCTCCATGGTGAAAGGGGGTCGGGATGAGCAACTGGATTCAGGGGTGCACGGGGATCGACCGGTCGTTGCGGTCGCGGTGGCGCACGGCGAGCCTCGCGGCGGGATGGCCGTTCCCCAGCGATTGGGGGGTGCGCGCCGTCGACGCGGTGTGCCGGGCGGTCGCGAGCGGGGCGGACCTCACCGAACCGCTGGGCAGGCTCGGTGCGGCGCGCGCGGAGGCCGGTGTCGGGCTGGCCGAGGCGCTGCTGGACGTGGCCGCGCTGCACGCCGCGAGCACCGGCACCGGCGACGGGCTGGTCTCGCCGGACCAGGACTCGGTGCCCGCGTGGATGCTGCGGCCCTTGGCGCTCGGCTGGGCCGAGGTGCAGGCCGAGTACACCGTGGGGCGCGAGGTGCAGGACCCGCTCACCGGGCTCACCACCGCCTCCTACCTGCGGACCCGGCTGCACGAGGTGTACCGGAGCGCGCTGGCGGCCGGCCGCACCGCCGACGAGGACCACGCGCTGATCACGGTGTCGCTGGACATCCCGCCGGACACCGGCGGATATCCGATGATGATGGCGATGGTGCTGGCCGCGGACGTGCTGCGGGACGTGTTCGACGCGGGCGAGACGGTGTCTCTGCTGCGGCCGGACACCGCCGCGGTGCTCGCCGCCCGCCGGCCCTGCCTGGAGGAGCGGTGCGAGCGGGTGCGGATGCTGGTGCGGCGCAGCATCGCCGGTGATCCGGCGCTGCACCCGGTGGGGCCGGTGCGGGTCCGGCGGGAACAGCTGCCGGGCGACCCCGCCGCGGCCTGCGCCATGCTCGGCGCGGTGGACTGACCGTTCCCGGTGGTCCGGGTGCCGGAGGGCGGGCAGTAGGCTCTCCTGCTCGTGGACCACCGCACTCGCACTCCCGTCGTAGGCATGATCGGTGGTGGGCAGCTCGCACGGATGACCCACCAGGCCGCGATCCCGCTGGGCCAGTCCCTCAAGGTGCTGGCCGTCTCGCCGCAGGACCCGGCGGCGCTGGTCGCGCCGGACGTGCAGCTCGGCGAGCACACCGACCTCGACGCGCTGCGCACCTTCGCGGAAGGCTGCGACGCGGTCACCTTCGACCACGAGCACGTGCCCGGCGAGCACCTGCGCGAACTCGTCGCCGCCGGGGTCGCCGTGCACCCCGGGCCGGACGCGTTGCTGCACGCCCAGGACAAGCTGGTGATGCGCCGCGAGCTCGCCGGGCTCGGCTTGCCGGTACCGCCGTACGCCGAGGTCACCGAGGTCGCGCAGGCGCTGGAGTTCGGCGCCGAGCACGGCTGGCCGTGCGTGCTCAAGACCGCCCGCGGCGGCTACGACGGCCGGGGCGTGTGGACGCTGAACACCCCGGAGAGCGCCGAGCGCGTCGTCGGCGAACTCCTCGACGGCGGGGCGCCGCTGCT
The DNA here is from genome assembly GCF_020176785.1 of Saccharopolyspora sp. 6V. Taxonomy (NCBI): domain Bacteria; kingdom Bacillati; phylum Actinomycetota; class Actinomycetes; order Pseudonocardiales; family Pseudonocardiaceae; genus Saccharopolyspora; species Saccharopolyspora sp. 6V. The sequence continues at coordinate 39,956 of NZ_JAIUKB010000084.1, forward strand.
CGTCGAGCAGCGGGTGCCGCTGCGCCGCGAGCTCGCCGCGCTCGTCGCGCGCTCCCCGTTCGGGCAAGGCGCCGCCTGGCCGCTGGTGGAGACCGTGCAGCAGGACGGCATCTGCGTGCAGGTGCTCGCCCCCGCCCCGGACGCCTCGGAGGACCTGCGGAACGAGGCGCAGAACCTGGCGCTGCACATCGCCGAGGCCCTCGGCGTCGTCGGCGTGCTCGCGGTGGAGCTGTTCGAGACCGACGACGGGCTCGTGATCAACGAGCTGGCGATGCGGCCGCACAACTCCGGGCACTTCAGCATCGAAGGCGCCCGCACCTCGCAGTTCGAGCAGCACCTGCGCGCCGTGCTGGACTACCCGCTGGGCAGCACCGAGCTCACCGCGCCCGCCGTGGTGATGGCGAACGTGCTCGGCGCGCCCACCGAACCGGCGATGGGCGTGGACGAGCGGACGCACCACCTGTTCGCCCGGTTCCCGCACGCCAAGGTGCACCTCTACGGCAAGGCCGAGCGGCCCGGGCGCAAGGTCGGCCACGTCACCGTCCTCGGCGACGACATGGCCGCCACCCGCCGCGAGGCGGAACTGGCCGCGCACTTCCTCTCCACCGGGGAATGGGCCGACGGCCACCCGATCCACTGACACCCGCCTCGGCGAGCACCGGGGGTGCGGGGCGGCTGCCCCGCGGACGTGATGGGCTGGACGGCGGGCGGTCGCTCGCCGCGACGACGAGCAGGAGCACCGGGCGCGGGCGCCCGGCGGGGAGGAACCGGAGATGGCGCAGGAACGGCCGCTGGTCGGCGTGGTCATGGGCAGCGACTCGGACTGGCCGGTGATGGAGGCCGCGGGGCAGGCCCTCGCCGAGTTCGACGTGCCGTTCGAGGCCGGCGTGTACTCGGCGCACCGCACCCCGCAGCGGATGCTGGACTACGCCCGCGACGCCGCCGACCGCGGCCTGCGCGTGATCATCGCCGGCGCCGGGGGAGCGGCGCACCTGCCGGGCATGGTGGCGTCCGCGACCGTGCTGCCGGTGATCGGCGTGCCGGTGCCGCTCAAGCACCTGGACGGCATGGACTCGCTGCTGTCGATCGTGCAGATGCCCGCCGGGGTGCCGGTGGCGACCGTCTCGGTCGGCGGGGCGCGCAACGCGGGACTGCTGGCGGTGCGCACCCTCGCCGCGGACTCCGGTGAGCTGGGCACCCGGTTGCGCGCGGCGATGGCGCGCTTCCAGGAAGGCCTGGAGAGCATGGTCCACGACAAGCACGAGGCGCTGCAGGCGCGCCTCTGACGGACCCGGGCGGCGGGACGTCGCCGCCCGCCGCCGCGGTGCCGCCCGGCGGACTCACCTGGTGGATTCCAGCAGGGCCGCGCCGCGGAGGCGTTCGACGATGGTGGCGACGTCGTGGCGGGCCACCTCCGCCGGGATGCGGTGGCGGTCGGCGAGCTCGCCCGCGATGCGGTCCGCGTCCTGCCCGATCAGCAGGCCGCGCAGCACCTGGGTGCCGGTGCGGTTGAGCAGCCAGCGCCGCCCGGTGCGCTCGTCGCGCAGCACCGTCCCGTCGCCGAGGTCGGTGGGGTCGACGTCAGGACGCAGTCGCAGGTGCATCGGTCCTCCCGGTGGAGCCCTGGGTGACGCCGCGCAGCCACGCCTCGCACCCCAGCAGGTGTTCCAGCGCGACCAGGGTGCGCGGTTCGACGTGCGGCGCGAGCAGGTGCTTGCGCAGCACGCCGGTGTCGACCAGTCCGTGCGCGGCGAGCTCCGAGTCGGTGAACAGCGCCAGGACGGCGCCGCGGTGGCGGCGGAACCCGATGTGCACGTCCGCCCCGACCCCGGCGTCCGGTCGGGGAGCGGGGACGGGCCGCTGCAGCACCGCGTCCGGTGCGGTGCCGCGGGCGGCTTCGGCCAGCAGCGGCTTGTACCGCCAGGGTGACGCCCGTTCAGCCGGGCGTACCGCGATCGCCGCTTCCACCACCCGGTCGTCGTAGTAGGGCAGTTCCAGCCGCACCCCGGCCGCCGCGTACCGCCGGACCAGCCGCCGGTACCCGGGTGCCGCGGTGCGCAGCGCGGTGAGCAGCTGGTGCCTGCCGCGGTCGGTCGCGAGCGGTTCGGCCTCGGTGGCCGCGGTGCGCAGCTCGGCGCGGGCGGCGGCCACCGCGTCGGCGCTCGCCCACGGCGCCGCGCGCAGCGGGGCGGGACCCCAGTCCAGCGCGGCGTGGTGCCGCGGCCCGTTCGGCGCGGTGAGCCGGTCGGACTGCTCCCGCCACCAGTGCGCCACGTCGTGCGCGGCCAGCAGCGCCGCCATCGTCGGCAGCAGCGGCCAGCGGTGCAGCGACCGGTATCCGCGCAGTTGCCGGATCGCTTTCACCGGGCGTTGCCGCAGCAGCGAATGCAGATGTCCGGGCGGGCCGCCGAAGATTTCATCGCCGCCGAATCCGGCGAGCTGCCGCTGCACGCCGTGCTCGGCGAGCAGTTCCGCGCACCGGCCCGTCGCGGCGAGTTCCCGGAAAAGCGGAATGGGTTCTTCGTGGTCGGTGAGCGCTCCTGGATCCTCGAATGCGGAGGGGATTTCTCGCGGATCCAGCACGAGGTGCGTGCCGTCCGGCAATTGCCGCGCGCATTCGGCGGCGAACCGGTTCTCTCCGTTCTCGCGGTCGTTTTCCCGGCGGTTCAGCGTGACGAGCTCGGGTTCGTGCCGCGCGGTGAGGAAGCACAGCGCGGTGGAATCCATCCCGCCCGAGAGGTCGGCGCCGGTGCGCCCGGTCCCGGACCGGATCGCGGTGTCGAGCGCCTCCCGGGTGGCGCGGGCGCCGCGGCGCAGCGCCACGTCCGGTTCCGGCGGCCGCCACCACCGCACCTCCCGGGCCCGCTCGGCGGCGAGCCGCAGGTACGAGTCGGGGGGCAGCGCCCGCACCCCGGACCACGCGGTGCGCCGGTCCAGCGGCGGCCCGGTCGGTCCGACCGCCACCCGCAGCGCCAGCGCCTGCTCGTCGATGCCCGCGCCGGCCAGCTCGGCGAGCAGGTCGGCGCGATCACCGGCGATCGGGACGCCACCGATCCGGGTGTGGAACACCTGCCGCAGCCCGGAGATCCCGCCCTGCACCCGGACCTCGCCGCGCACCGAGGCGGCCAGGTGCACTCCGCCGGGCAGCCGGTGCAGCACCGCGTCCAGGTCGGCGACCGAGCGCAGCCCGTGCACGATCGACGCGAGCCGGGTCGCGTCGATCGGGCAGGACCCCAGCAGCGCCACCCGGACCGGCCCGAGCGCGACCGGGACGAGGTCGTCGGTGCGGAAGCGGCCGACCAGCCAGGGGTTCCCGGAATCGTGGCGGAGCACGATCCGCCCCTGCGCCGGGAATCGGTCGACGACGTTCTTCAATCCCGGCACGTCGGGCAGTACGACCCAACCGGAGTGGTGCTGGAGCATGCTCATTCCGTTCTCGGATCGGTGCGCGTCGCGGGGTAGGAGGAAAATGGTGCGGTGACCGGCTCGGGTAATTCCACGATTTCCACGAGCGTGGGAGTTTCGTAGCCGTCGGCAGCGGTCTGCTCGTCCATGAATGCCTCCGCAGTGGTGTGCAGGCACGGATTCATGCCGACGATCACACTGCTAGGAGCCCGGGTGGGGCACAATGCCTCCCGGGTGATGATGACCCCATTCGGTGAAGAAAGTACTAGTCACGTAACAATGCCCCGCGCGAAATGCGTCGGGACCATCTCCGCGATGTCGCGGCCGGGCCGCGCGGTCTCAGCCCAGGCGGTGCGCCAGCACCGCTTCGTGGGCCGTCCCGACCGGTCCGCGCTCGTCGAAGAGCCGGGCGCGGGTGACGCCGACGCCGGTGGGTTCGACGTCGCGCGCCATCTCCATCCCGAGCCATTCGCCGGCGGGTTCCCGGTGCAGGTACAGCGTGATGTCGCTGTTGATCCACGGGCCGAACAGCGAGCCGACGGGACTGCCCGCGCTGATGCAGTCGACGAGGACGGCGACCTGGCTCAGCCTGCTGGTCGGTTCGTCGGGCAGCAGCGGCAGCGGCAGCCGCATCCACGCCTGGGTGGGGCCGCCGGCGAGCTGGTCGCGGACCCAGCGGACCTGGACCACGTCGTGCACTCCCCAGCGCAGCCCGAGTTCGGCGGGCAGCAGCGAGGAGTCCGGCAGGCCCTGCGGTCCGGGGAACGGGGTGGGTTCGGGTGCGTGGTCGCCGTCGACCCCGCTGCGGCGCAGCACCTGGGCGGTGGCGCGGGTGACCTCGGTGCCGTCCTGGGCGAGGGTGACCTCGAACACGCGCAGCCGCTTGCCGGCCCGGACGGTGCGGGTGGTGGCGGTGATCCCGGTGCGGGGGACGGGGCGGTGCAGGTCGACGGTGAGCCGGGCGACGAACAGGTCGGGTTCGTCGAGGGCCTGCTCGACGGAGCGGGCGACGAGTCCGGCGACTGGGCCGCCACCGGTGAGCTCGCCCCACGGGTTGCCCGCGGCTTCGGTGGGCACGAACAGGTCGCCTTCGCGGCGGAACAGGCTCTCGTCTCGGCGCATGCCCGGATGCTACTCAGCAGTATCTTACTTTGGGTAGATCTGACGGCTGGGTCGTCCGGGCGCGTTCGGGTTCGGTCGTCCGGCGCAGCGGGGGTGCGGGTTCCGTGACCAGTTTCCCATTCGGCCTTTTATTTGAAACTTCATGTATATGCTGGGCGGTCGGAACCCCCGTGCCCCCCGAAAGGTGAGCTGATGCAGCACCGTCTCCGCGACGTCACGATCCTGCTGGCCAGGTTGGTCGTCGGCGTGACCTTCGTCTTGCACGCCTACCAGAAGTTCGTGCTCAACGGCATCTCCGGCGTCGGCGCCGGATTCGAGCAGATGGGCATCCCGATGCCCGTCGTCGCCGCAGGGTTCACCGCCACCGTCGAACTGCTCGGCGGACTCGCGCTCATCCTCGGCGTGCTGATGCCCGTGGCGGGCGTGCTGCTCGCCGCCGTGATGCTCGGCGCGCTCGTCACCGCGCACGCGAGCGCCGGCTTCTTCGCCACCGACGGCGGCTTCGAATACGTGCTGGTGCTCGCCGCGACGAGCCTCGCGCTCGGCTTCAGCGGGCCCAAGTACACCGTGCAGGCGCTGTTCACCGGCGGCGCGCAGGCCGAACGCGCCAAGGTCGACGCCTGACCCAGGTGCCGGGCGCGAGGCGGCCGCCGACCGAGGCGCCGCCGCGCGCGAGCACGGAGCCGCGCGGGCCCGACGCCCGGCCCGCGCGGCCGGTGGCTCCGGCGGGGGAGGCCGGACGGTTCGTGCTCCGCGACCCGGCACGCCGGGCGGCACCGCTCGGTGGTGGCGCCGCCCGGGGCGGTCGCGGGGCGCGGATCCGGCGGCGATCAGCCGTCGAGCTCGACGGTCACCTTCTCGTCCGCGCGGCGCCGCTGCGCCTTCGCCGGATCCGGATTGCTCACCTGCACCAGGGAACCCTGCGCCGACAGCACCGACAGCAGGCCGTCCAGCACGCCCTGCGGCAACGTCCAGTTCCGCGCGGACAGCACCCGCGCCCCGCGGTCCACGCCCTGCTCGGCGGCGCGCCGCGACGCCAGCCCCAGCACCTCGTCCACGCTGAACTCCAGCAGCGCGGGAGCACTGCCCGGCACCGGGTCGCGCGGGGCGAAGTCGTCCCCGTGCACCCGCACGTCCGAGGCGTAGTCCACGACCTCCGCGGGCAGCCCGCGCACCGGCCCGCCCATCGCGTCCAAGCCGACCGCGGCCACCACGTGCGCCCCCGCGCCCGCCTCCAGCACCGAACCCGGCACGAACGCCACCTCGGCGCCCTTCGGATCGGCGACCACGTGCGCTCCGCACCACCACGCGCCCAGCAGCACGCCCAGCGTCTGCCAGTGCGCGGGCAGCGCGACCGCCACCGGGGCGCCCGGCTCCACGTCGAGCTCGTCCACCAGCCAGTTCGCCGTCTTCGCCGCCCAGTTCGCGGTGGTGGCCCTGGACAGCTCGACCCGCGCGCCGGTCGCGTCGTCGTAGTGCGTGATCAACGGCCGCGGTGATCCGGCGGCCACCATCGGGGCCAGCAGCGCCTGCGTGATGCTCATGCGGGGACCCTAGTGGTTCTGCTGCTGAGCACGAGGGTGGTCCGGTCGCGGGTGTGGTCGCTGCTCATCGGCTTCGCCGCTGACGGGAAAGAGCCGCGGCCCGCCGGGGCGGTTCGACGGCGAGCGGTGCGGGTGTCCGGTGCAGCGCGGGAGCGGCCCGTGCGGTCGGGTTCAGTTGATGCAGGGGATGCCCGTGGAGCTGATCGCGGGTGCGGGCGGGCTCTGCCGCCGCGCCGAACCGTCCAGGTCCAGCGCCGGGCCCGCGCCGAAACCGGCGGTGGGCACCAGGCCGGCGACGAACCCGCGCACCTGCGCCGGATCCACCGTCACCACGCTCTGCCCGTGCTCGTCGCGGTCGCCGACCGAACGCACCGGCAGCGTCACGAACCGGACGCTGCCCGAGGCGAGGCCCTGCATCCGCGCCGCGAACTCGGTGACGTCCCAGCTCTGGTCCAGCACCACCGAGCGCCGCGCCGCCTCCTGCAGCTCGGCGAGCTTCGCCGGGTTCGTGAGCGTCCCGGTGGACAGCAGCTTGTCCGTCACCGCGGCCAGGAACGCCTGCTGGCGCACGATCCGGTCCAGGTCGCCGCGCGGCAGCCCGTGCCGCTGGCGGACGAACGCCAGCGCGTCGCCACCGGAGATGGTCTGGCGCCCTGCCGCGAAGTCCGCGCCCGAGTTTTTGTCGCTGGTGGCGTGCCGCAGGCACACCTCGACCCCGCCGAGCGCGTCGGTCACCTCGTAGAAGCCCAGCAGGTTCACCTCGGCGTAGCGGTCCACCCGGACGCCCGCGAGGCCCTGCACGCTCTGCACCAGCGCGCGCTGCCCGGCCAGCTGCGCGCGCCGCTCGGCGGCGGCGCCGGAAGCGGGGTCCTGCCGGGACGCGGCCGCCTTCGCCAGCCCGTACACCGCGTTGATCTTCTGGGTGCCGCCGCCGGGCACCGGCACCGAGGTGTCCCTGGGCAGCGACACCGCCGTCGGCTGCGAGCCGTCGTGCGGGATCCGCAGCAGGATCAGGGTGTCGGTGTTGAGCCCGCTGGTGCTCTCGGTGCGCAGCTCGCGCAGCACGCTCAGCGGCAGCGGATCGCCCTGCGCGTCGGTGCGGCTGTCGTTGCCGACCAGCAGCACGTCGGTGGCGGCGTCGTCGGCCGGCGGCGCGTCGGGGGTCTCGGTGAGCACCTCGGAGCCGCCGACCTCGTCGCTGAGCCGGTCCAGCGCGGTCCACCCGGCCGCGACGACCGCGAGCACGCAGGCCGACAGCAGCGCGATCACCGCCCGGCCGAAGATCCGCAGCACGCGGCCCCCGCGCCTCCCCGGCGTCCCGGGGGCGTCCTCGTCGACGGCCACGGTCCCTCCCCGATGCGGCGGCCTCCCCGGCGGAGCCGCCCCGACAGCGGCCCGATTCCCGGAGTTGATCCACTGTAACCGGATCGCCCCGCCGAGCGGGCCCGTTCGGGCCGCGCGGCGGGGCGATCAGCGGGGTCGTGCCGGGATCAGTTCACGCAGGGGACCCCGCCCGCGTTGATCGGGCCGTCCGGCCCGTTCGGGTTCTGCTGCGCGGGCAGCGGCCTGGCCTGCCTGCCGCCGTCGAGCCGGATCTGCTTGCGACCGGCGAAGTTCTGCGTGCCGGGGCCCGCGTAGTCCGCGCCCAGGTACACCTCCACCGCGCCCGCGCCGAGGTTGCTGCTCTCCTTCAGCGGCAGCCCGCCGAGGCTCTCGGCGACCTGCTGCGCGGCGGCCTCGTCCCCGGGCGCGTGGTAGACCAGCGAGGTCGGCATCGAGTCCGCGTTGGAACTGCCGCCCTGGCTGAAGCCCTCCTGGCTGAGGCTGCTGAGCACGTCGGCGGCCAGGCCGGTCTTGCCGGAGGCGTTGAAGACGCTGACCGTGGTGCCGCTGCGCTGCTCCTCGGCGGCCTTCGCCTCCTGCTCCTTGGCCGCGCGTTCCGCGGGCGGCAGCAGCAGGTTGTCCATGAACTGCTTGACCTCGCGCGGGTTCGCCTCGACGTCCTCGGCACCGGATTCGCCGACCAGCTCGATCGGGATGGTCTGGAAGTCGATGTCGCCACCGGCGATGCCGGACATCTGCTGGGCGAAGTCGACCACGTCCCAGCCCTGGTCCAGCACCACGGACTTCTCCAGCGCCTGCATCAGATCGCCGAGCTTGCTCGGGTTGCTCAGGGTGCCGGTGGAGAGCATCTTGCCCGCCAGTCCGGACATGAACACCTGCTGGCGCACCACCCGGTCCAGGTCGCCGCGCGGCAGCCCGTGCCGCTGGCGCACGAACGCCAGCGCGTCCGCGCCGGAGATCGTCTGCGGGCCCGCCTTGAACACCGCGCCGGAGTAGGAGCTGTCGTCGACGTCGTCGAGCAGGCACACGTCCACGCCGCCGACGGCGGTGGTGATGTCGTGGAATCCCAGCAGGTTGACCTCGGCGTAGTGGTCGATGCTGGCGCCGGAGAGCTCTTCGATCGTTTTGATCAGGAATTTCTGGCCTTCGGCCTTGGATTGCAGTTCCAGCTGCTTGGGGTCGGTGACGCCGTCCTGTTCGAGGCGGTGGCGGGCTTCGCTCTTGGCGCGGCCGAGGGCGGAGTTGAGCTTCTGCTCGCCGTAGCCGTTGCCGAGCTGGACCATGGTGTCGCGGGGGAAGGACACGGCGCTGGCGCGTTGTCCGCCGTTGGGGATGCGCACCAGGATCATCGTGTCGGTGAGGTCGCCGCCCTCGTCGTCGGTGGTGCGCAGTTCCTTGAGCACCTCTTCGGGCAGCGGGTTGCCGTCGGCGTCGGTGCGGCTGTCGTTGCCGACCAGCAGCACGTCGGTGGCGCCGTCCGGCGAGTTCAGGCCGCTGCCGATGACATCGCTGCCGGAGAGCCCGTTGTTCAGGTTCCGCAGCGTTCCCCACGCGTAGCCGGTGGTCCCGAGCACCAGCACCGACAGCAGGGCCGCCACGGTGCGGCCGATGTGGGAGCCGGTGCGCCGCGCCGGGCGTGCGTGCTCGTCGGGCGGGGGTGGCGCGGGCGGTGCCGCCGGGTTACGGGGTCCATCGCCCGCGGGCCGCCGAGCCGGTCGCGCGGGCCGGTCGGGCGGGGTGCGTTCGGGCTTGGGGCGATCGGCCGGGGCGGGACGGCGGGCTTCGCCGCCGACGGGCCGTCCGGCCGGTGCGCCGCCGGGGCGGGGCCTGCCGGGGACACCGCCTGCCGGGCCGCCCTTCGGCCCGCGCGGGGGGACGGGCCTGCCCGGCTGCCCCGGTGGGCCACCTGGCCGTCGCGACCGGTCGTCCACGCCGAATCCTCCTCAGGGCCTGCCTTGCGAGCGTTACACCTCGCCGGGGTGATCCTCGGCGGGGTCACCGTGCAGGCTAACGGTGATCTGCCGCTGGGGTTGCGCGCGGGCGGGACGATCGGTGTCACTCGAACGATGGACAGGTTCGATCACGCCGAGCGCTGCCCGATCTCATTCTCCGCAACGGTCCACGAGCCCCCGCGGGTGCCTCCCGGCGCTCGGGTAGACGCCGGGAAACCCCCCACAACCCGCTGCGCACGAGATCCCGCCGGTACCGTGATCCGGCCGGCCGCGCGCGTGGCAGACTGCGGGCGAAGCCAGCCCGGACCGGGCCACCACCCGGCCCGGCCGCTCTTTCGGGAAGGTGCCATGCGAGTTCTGATCACCGGCGGTGCCGGTTTCATCGGGTCGCACTACGTGCGGCGATCGCTCGGCGGCGACCACCCGGAGTTCGCCGACGCCGAAGTGGTGGTGCTGGACAAGCTCACCTACGCGGGAAACCGGGAGAACCTGCGCCCCGTCGCGGACGACCCGCGGCTGCGCTTCGTGCAGGGCGACATCTGCGATGCCGAGCTGGTCGGCGAGCTGATGCGCGGGGTGGACCTGGTGGTGCACTTCGCCGCCGAGTCCCACGTGGACAGATCGATCCTCGGCGCCTCCGACTTCGTGCGCACCAACGTCCTCGGCACCGACGTGATGCTGCAGGCCGCGCTCGCCGCCGAGGTCGGCAAGTTCGTGCACGTCTCCACCGACGAGGTGTACGGCTCCATCGACGAGGGCTCCTGGCCCGAAGGGGATCCGCTGGAGCCGAACTCGCCGTACTCCGCGGCGAAGGCCGGTTCCGACCTGCTGGCCCGCGCCTACTTCCGCACCCACGGCCTGCCGGTCTGCGTGACCCGCTGCTCCAACAACTACGGGCCGTACCAGTTCCCGGAGAAGATGCTGCCGCTGTTCATCACGAACCTGCTGGACGGTCGGCAGGTGCCGCTCTACGGCGACGGCGGCAACGTGCGGGACTGGCTGCACGTGACCGACCACTGCCGCGGGATCGAGCTCGTCGCCGGGGCCGGGCGGCCGGGTGAGGTGTACAACATCGGCGGCGGCACCGAGCTGACCAACCGGCAGCTCACCGACCGGCTGCTCGCCGAACTCGGCGCCGACGAGTCGGCGGTGCGCCACGTCGAGGACCGCAAGGGCCACGACCGCCGCTACTCGGTGGACCACGCGAAGATCAGCACCGAGCTGGGCTACCGGCCCGTCGTCGACTTCGGCGAGGGCCTCGCGGACACCATCCGCTGGTACCGGGAGAACCGCGCCTGGTGGGAACCGCTGAAGCAGGCGGCGACGATCAGCCGATGACGGAACGGGAAGCGGGCCCGATCACCGGGCTGGACGAGATCGCGCTGCTGGTGCCGGGCGGCCGCGGCCAGCTGGGCCGCGAACTGCACCGCCGGGCGCAGGGCCGCCTCGGCCTGGTGCACGCGCCCGGTTCCGGCGAGCTCGACGTCCGCGACGAGCAGGACGTCACCGACGCGGTGGACTCGTTCGCCGAGACCGCGCGGGACAACAACCTCCGGCCCGTCGTCGTCAACGCCGCCGCGCACACCGCGGTGGACGCCGCCGAAGGCGAGCCGGAACGGGCCGCGGCGATCAACGAGGCGGGTGCCGCGGCGTTGGCCCGCGCCTGCGCGGTGCGCCGGGTGCCGCTGGTGCACCTGTCCACCGACTACGTCTTCGACGGCACCGCCGACGTGCCCTACGAGCCGTCCGACGAGACCGGCCCGCGCACCGCGTACGGGCGCACGAAGCTCGCCGGGGAGCGCGCGGTCCTCGCCGCCGCCGACCGGGCCTGGGTGGTGCGCACCTCCTGGGTGTACGGCGCCGGGGGCGGGAACTTCGTCAAGACGATGGTGCGGCTCGCCGGCGAGCGGGAGCAGGTGACGGTGGTCGACGACCAGGTCGGCGGCCCCACCTGGACCGGCGACCTGGCGGCCGGGCTGCTGGAGCTGGCCGGGCTGCTGGTCGAACGCCGCGATCCGGCTGACCGGGTGCTGCACTGCACGAACTCCGGGCGGGCCAGCTGGTACGAGTTCGCCCGCGCCGTGTTCGCCGAGATCGGCGCCGACCCGGACCGGGTGCTGCCGTGCGCCACCGCCGACTTCCCGCGTCCCGCGCCGCGGCCCGCTTACTCGGTGCTCTCGCCGCGCGCCTGGAACGCGGCCGGGCTGAGCCCGCTGCGGGACTGGCGTTCGGCGCTGGCGGCGGCGTTCGAGGTGGACGGCGCGGCCCTGCGCGGCGAGGGCTGAGGAGGCCGCCGCTCCCGGTTCCGGCGCGTTCGCGGGGAGGGCCGGGACGGCCGCCGCTCCCGGTTCCGGGGCGTTCGCGGACGGCTGCCCGCGGCCCGCATTCATTGCGCGCGCATTCTTCGAGCCGTTCCGCTGTTCCTGCATTCGATTCGAGCCGCGCGGTTTCCGTTGAACCATTTCCGCTGCCAGCGCCGGTGTTACAGGCGAATGGGTGATCGTTGCTCCGGATCGGTGCGCGAACGACTGCGGTACCTGGTGGTAACGAGACCGAAGTAGTCACTCTTCGAGCCTAGTGCGATCACTTGTTCGGCGGGTTGGCAGCCGGTTCCGGGCATGAGGAAATTTCACCGCGGCCGGCGAACTGTCGGACCGACTGGGATGTCGCGGAAATCACGTGATCTGCGCTCGGGGGAAAGGTGTGCCATGGACTTCCGGTACGAAGCATTCTGCTTCGCCGATCCGCTGTTCTTCGACGAGCAGAACGGCGCTTCCGGTGGTCCCGGCGAATACGCGCGGCTGCTCGAACTCCCGGAAGTCCCGAGCTGGTCGGACGCGACCGCCGGCGGCTGGCGGATGCTGCGCCCGCGCGGCGTGGACCTGCCCTCCCAGGGGTGGAAGGTGCACGTCTCGGCCACCCTGCACAACGCGGAACGGGTGCTGCGCACCGTCGGCGGGTACTGCCTGCGCAACCGGATCGCGTTCAAGCACCTGGCCGGGCGCGACGTGCTCCTCGCGCGGAACTCCAAATACGCGTCGCGTTCGTCGAGCGGGAAGTTCATGACGCTCTACCCGGTGGACGAGAACCACCTCGAACGCATTCTCCTCGAACTGTCCGCACCGCTGCGCGGCGAATCCGGGCCGTACGTGCTGAGCGATCTCCGCTGCGGTTCCGGTCCGTTGTACGTGCGCTACGGCGGATTCGAGCAGCGGTGGGTGGAAGTCGGCGGAACCCGGGTGCTCGCCGTAGAACGGCCCGACGGAGCGCTCGTTCCCGATGCGCGCGGACCGGGATTCTCGGTGCCCGGCTGGGTGCGGCTGCCCGCATTCCTCGAACCGCACCTGGCCGCCCGCCGGGACCCGGGGACGACCCGGTTCCCGTACCGGGTGACGTCCTCGATGCACTTCTCCAACGGCGGCGGCGTGTACCGCGCCACCCGGGAATCCGACGGCGTCGAAGTGGTGCTCAAGGAAGCCCGCCCGCACGCCGGGCTGGACCGCGACGGCACCGACGCCGAGGTGCGGCTGCGCCGGGAGCACCAGGTGCTGCGGCACCTCGACGGCGTCCCCGGCGTGCCCGCGGTGCACGAGCTGTGCACCGCCTGGGAGCACACGTTCCTCGTCGTCGAACCGGTCCCGGGCCGCAACCTCGGCGCCTGGCTGGCCCGCAACTACCCGCTCACCCGCGGCGGCACCACCGCCGAGGAGCTCACCGCCTACGCCGACCGCGCGCTCGCGCTGCTCGACCGGGTGCGGGAGCTGATCGACCGGGTGCACGCCCGCGGCGTCGTCTTCGGCGACCTGCACCCGCTCAACGTGCTGGTGGACGAGGACGACTCGGTGGCGCTCGTCGACTTCGAGATGGCCGCGCTGGACGTGGACGCCCCGCGGCCCGCGCTCGGCGCGCCCGGATTCCGCGCCCCGCCCGGCAGCAGCGGCACCGAGGTCGACGGGCACGCGTTGGCCGCGCTCGCGCTGTGGATGTTCCTGCCGTTGAACGCGCTGCTGGAACTGGCGCCCGGCAAGCTCGACGCGCTCGTCGACGTGGCGCGCCGCCGCTTCCGGTTGCCCGCCGAGTACGGCGGTGCGCTGCGCGAACGGCTGCTGCCCGCGGGCACCGCGCCCGCCACCACCGAACTGGACCAGCCCGCGCCGGACTGGGGGATCGTCCGCAAAGGACTCGCCGAGGGCGTGCTCGGCAGCGCCACCCCGGCACGCGCGGACCGGCTGTTCCCCGGCGACATCGAGCAGTTCCGGGTCGGCGGCACCGGCATCGCCCACGGCGCCGCCGGCGTGCTGCTCGCGCTGGACGTCGCCGGTGCCGGGCGTTACCCGGAGCACGAGCGGTGGCTGCTCGACGCGGTGCGCCGCACCCCGCCGCAGCGGCCCGGGCTGCTCGACGGCGCGCACGGCACCGCGCACGTGCTCGACCACCTCGGGCACCGCGAAGCCGCGCGGGAACTCGTGGCGGCCGCCGCCGGGCTCGCCGCGCAGACCACCGGGCACGGCTACGGGGCGGGCCGGGCCGGCATCGCGCTGAACCTGCTGCACCTGGCGCACCGCTGGGACGACGGGGAACCGCTGAACCGCGCGCTGAACCTCGCCGACCGGCTCGCCGCGGAGCTGCCCGCCGCCGCGCCGCCCGGCGACGTGGGCCGGGCCGGGCTGCTCGACGGCTGGTCCGGGCCCGCGCTGCTGTTCGCGCACCTGCACGACGCCACCGGGGAACGCGCCTGGCTGGAGCTGGCCGACCGGGCGCTGCTGCGGGACCTCGACGAATGCGCCCGCACCGACGGCGGCGGCCTCCAGGTGCGCGACGGCACCGCCCGCACCCTGCCGTACCTGGGGGTCGGCAGCGCGGGCATCGCGCTCGTCGCCGAAGAGCTCGCGCTGCGCCACCCCGGCGCGGAATGCCTGCGGTGGCAACCGGACCTGCTGGCCGCCTGCCTCGGCGAGTTCGTCATCCACCCCGGACTGCTGCACGGCCGCTGCGGGCTGCTCGCCGCGCTGGCCGCCGCGGACCGGCGGCGGCCCGAACCGGAGCGGACCGCGGCCATCGGCACCCACCTGGCCGCGCTGGGCTGGCACGCCCTGCCCTTCGGGGACGGCGGCATCGCGATGCCCGGCAACCAGCTGCTGCGGCTGTCCACCGACGTCGCCACCGGCGGCGCGGGCGTGCTCGCCACCGTCGCCGCCGTGCTCGACGGGCACGGCCGGGTGCTGCCGTTCTTCGGCACCGCGCCGTGAGCTCCGCGCCCCCGCACGGCGCCGTGAGCGCCGCGCACCTGCCGGGCGACCGGTGGCACCACGAACTCCGGGCGGGATCCCGCCCGGTCAACGAAGGAAACGACGGAAGGAACGACCGTGGAGATGGTCCTGCAGCTCCAGGAGCTCGAAGCCCGGAACGAGACCTCGTTCGGCGGCGGCGGTGGCGGCGACAACGGCAGCAACCTGAGCCTGCTCGCGTCCTGTGCGAACAGCACGGTGAGCCTGCTCACCTGCCACTGATCGCCGCGTCGCCCGCCTCGTGCCGCGCGGGGGTCAGGTGGCGGAGCTCCGACGACCCGCTCATCGCGCTCGAACCGGTGCGGCGCACCCACCTCCGGCGGCCCACCCGCCGGACGGCGGGGCCGCCCCCGGGAGCGGGACGTCGAGGAACCGCGACGGTGCCGGTCGCGACCGGTGGGCACCGGTCGGCGCGAACGCCGGCCGAGCGGCGGCACCACGCGGAGCACGATCCCGAGGCGGACGACGGCTGAAGTGCGGCCCCGGCACCCACGCGGTGCCGGGGCCGTCCCGTGCCGCGGGCCGTCCGCGGCAGGTCGCGCGCGACGGCGGCGGAGGGCACGAGGGCCGAGGAGCGGAGGAGGACGCCGGATGGTGGACCACGAACGGGTGTTGGCGCCCGCGGTGCGCGCGCAGCGGTGGCCGGTGTTGCTGCTGGTGCTGATCGCGCTGGCGACGACCGGCTGCGCCCTGCTGCTGCCCGCGGCGCTCGCGCGGACCGTCGACGCCGCCGTCTCCGGCAGCGGTGCCGTCGCCCCGCTGCTGGCGCTGCTGTTGCTCGGCTGCGGCGGGATCGCCGCGCAGGTGCTGGCGGTGCTGCTGTCGGCGCGGATCACCGCCGCCACCACGGCCCGGTTGCGGGCCGACCTCGCCGAGCGGCTGGTGCTGCTCGGCCACCGCGGCCCGTTCGCCGCCGGGGACGCGGTCAGCAGGCTCACCGGGGACTGCGCGGGCGCGGGCGGGATCACCGCGACGCTGGTGGAGATCGCGACCGCGGTGCTGCTGTCGGTGGGCGCGCTCGGCGCGCTGCTGCGGCTGGACCTGCGGGTGGCGCTGGTGTTCGTGGTGCTGCTGCCGCTCGCGGTGCTGCTGGCCCGGTCGCACCTGCGCAGCACGGCTGCGGACCTGCTCGGCTACCAGCAGGCGTCCGGCGAGCTCGGCGCCCGGCTGCTGGACGCGGTCACCGGGCTGCGCACCATCGCCGCCGCCGGGGTCGCCGAACAGGAGGCGCGGCGGGTGCTGCGGCCGCTGGACCGGCTCGGCGCGGCGGGCGCGGGCACCTGGCGCACCCAGTCCCGGTTGATGTGGCGGGCCGGGTTGCTGGTGCCGCTGGTGCAGATCGCGGTGCTGTGCGCGGCCGGGCTCGGGCTGTTCGCGGGCAGGCTCACCGTCGGCGAGGTGCTGGGCGCCCTCGGCTACGCCACCGCCGGGATGGGCGTCGTCCGGCAGTCGGCGCTGTTCACCGCGCTGTCCCGCGCCCGGTCCTGCGCGCAGCGGCTCGCCGAGGTGCACCGGGTCGCGCCGGAACCGGCCGGTTCCCGGGTGCTGCCGCCGGGGCCGGGGGAGCTGCGGGTCCGCGGCGCCGTGGTGCGCGGGGTGCTCGACGGGATCGACCTGGTGGTGCCTGCGGGCACGATCGTCGCCGTCGTCGGACGTTCCGGGGCGGGCAAGTCCACGCTGGCCGAGGTGCTCGCCGGGCTGCGCCCGCCCGACCGCGGGCAGGTGCTGCTCGACGGGGTGCCGACGGCGGAGCTCGATCCGGCGGCGGCGCACGTGGGCGTCGCCTTCGCCCGGCCGGTGCTGCTGGGCACCACCGTGGCGACCGCCGTGTCCTACGGGGCGGTCGAAGCCGACGTGGCCGCCGCCTGCCGCGCCGCCCAGGTGCACGACCTGGTGACCCGGCTGCCCGACGGCTACCTCACCCCGCTCGCCGAGGTCCCGCTCTCCGGCGGGGAGGCGCAGCGGCTCGGGCTGGCCCGCGCGCTCGCCAGGACGCCGCGGCTGCTGGTGCTCGACGACGCCACCGCCAGCCTGGACGTGATCACCGAGGACCGGGTGGAGCGCGCCATCACCACCGCGCTGCCCGGCCGGACCCGCGTCGTGATCACCCACCGCGCGGGCACCGCCGGCCGCGCCGACCTCGTGGTGTGGCTCGACGAGGGCCGGATCCGGCGCGCCGCCCCGCACGCGGAGCTGTGGGCCGACCCGGACTACCGCGCCCTGTTCACCGAGGAGGCGCCGTGCTGATCGGCGACTACCGGCGCGCCCTGACCGGGCACCGGCGCGGCTGGGCGGCGCTGCTGGCCTGCTCCGCGCTGGAGGCCGCGCCCGCGCTGCTGTCCGGGACGTTCGTGCGCAACGCCGTCGACGACGGGTTCGCCGCGGGCCGGTTCGACGTCGGCGCGGCCTGGCTGCTCGCGTTCGCCGCCGCCGCGGTGGTCGGCGCCGCCGGGGTCCGGTTCGTGTGGCGGCGCATCGGAGCCATCGTGGAGCCGCTGCGCGACGCGCTGGTGCGGCGGGTCGTGCGGGACGTGCTCGCCGACACCGCCCCGCCGCGCGGCGGACCGGACGCGGCGGGCGTCGCCCGGATCACCCAGCACGTGGAGGTGGTGCGGGACGCGACGGCGGGACTGCTCGTGCAGGCCAGGGGACTGCTGGTGTCGGTCGCCGCCGCGCTGGCCGGGGTGGCCGCGCTGGACCCGCTGCTGCTGTGGCCGGTGGCGCCGCCGGTGCTGCTGGCGGTGGCGCTGTTCGGCTGCTCGCTGCCCGCGCTCGCCCGCCGCCAGCGCGGCCTCGCCCTCGCCGACGAGCGGACCGCGACCCGGGCCGGGGCGGTGCTCACCGGGCTGCGGGACGTGGCGGCCTGCGGCGCGCAGCGGCAGGCGATCGCGGCGGTGCGCGACGCGGTGGACGCGCAGGCCGCGACCGCGGTCCGGATGTCCACCGCCGCCGCGCTGCGCACCCTGATCATCGGCGGGGGCGGGTTGCTGCCGGTGCTGCTGGTGCTGGCGATCGCGCCGTGGGCCGTCGGGAGCGGGCGGCTCACCGCGGGCGCGGTGCTCGGCGCGCTCGTGTACGTCACCGGCACCGTGCAACCGGCGCTGCACGGGCTGGCCGCCACCACCGGATCGGTGCTGCTGCGGCTGCTGGTGGCGCTGAACCGGCTCGCCGAGATCGGCCACGCGGCGCCCGCGGACCGGCCGCGCGGCGTCCCGGCCGGGCCGCGGGTGCGGGCCCACGGGCTCACCCACCGGTGGGGCGAGCACGCCGAACCGGTGCTGTCCGAATTGGACCTGGACCTGGACCCCGGCGAGCACCTCGCCGTCGTCGGACCCAGCGGCATCGGCAAGTCCACCTTCGCCGGGCTGCTCACCGGCACCCTCGCGCCCACCGGCGGCTCGGTGCGCGTCGGGGGAGTCGTGGTCACCGAGCTGGATCCGGCGGTGCGGCACCGGCTCATCGCGTTCACCCCGCAGGAGGCGTACCTGTTCGCCGGGACGGTGCGGGAGAACGTGGCGCTGCTGGCGGCCGGGAGCACCGACGCGCACCTGCTGGCCGCGGCCGCCGACGTCGGCGCCGCCGAGCTGGTGGCCCGGCTGGGCGGGCTGGACGGCGAGGTGCGCCACGGCGGCGCGGACCTGTCGGCGGGCCAGCGGCAACTGCTGGCGCTGGCCCGGGTGCACGCGAGCGCGGCGCCGATCGTGGTGCTCGACGAAGCCACCTCGCACCTGGACGGGCCCGCGGAGGCCCGTGCCGAACGCGCCTTCGCCGCGCGCGGCGGCGTGCTGGTGGTGATCGCGCACCGGCTCGGCTCGGCGCGGCGCGCGAACCGGGTGCTGCTGCTCGACGGGACCGGCGCGCAGCTCGGCACGCCCGCGGAACTGCCCGCCCGCTCCGCGACCTACGCGGAACTGGTGCGCGCCTGGGACGACGCGCCGCCCGGGCTCAGCGGGCGGTGAGCAGGCAGTCCCGCAGCCGGATCAGCCCGTCCCGCAGCCGCGTCTTCACCGTCGCCGCCGGGGCGGCCAGCCGGCGCGCGGCCTCCCGATGGTCGAGCCCGCAGTAGTAGGTCAGCGCCACCGCCTCCCGCTGCAACGCGGTCAACCCGGCCAGGCAGCTGCGCACCTCGCAGTGCTCGCTGCGGATCAGCACCGCCTCCACCACCGAGTCGTGCGCGATCCGGTGCGAGCGCGCCGCGAACCGCGCGTCCCGCGCCCGCGCCGACCGCACCGAGCGCAACCGGTCCACGGCCCGCCGGTGCGCCACGGTGAGCACCCAGCCGATCGCGCCGCCCCGCTCCGGCCGGTACCGGGCGGCGGTGCGCCACACCTCGACCAGCGCCTCCTGGGTGACCTCCTCGGCGTGCGCGTCGTCGTCGAGCACGTCGCGGGCCGCCGCGTGCACGAGCACCACGACCCGGTCGTAGAGCAGCTCGAACGCGCGCGGATCGCCCGCGGCCACCCGGAGCAGCAGTGCCTCAGGCCCGTCCCGCGCCCCTGCGCCCTGGGGCTGCCGCATCCGATCTCCCGTCCCGTCGTCCGCCCGTGCTCCCGGTGTTCGGTGCCGACCGGGGCGGCGACGGGCCGAATCGGCGATCCGGCCAGGAACGGCGCGAATCGGGCGCCCGCGAAGAAGGCCACCGAGCAGTGCCCGGTGGCCTTCGTCCCGCGCGGACCGATCAGATGCCGAGGCCGCCGGTCAGGTCCTCGACCGTGCCCTCGACGCCACCGACGGGGCCGTCGGCGCCGGTCAGCGGGGCCGTCAGGTCCGCCATCGGGGCGACGCCGCCGACCACGTCGTCGACCGGCAGCTCGCCGGTGACGTCCTGCACCGAACCCATGACGCCGCCGCCGTCGACGCCGCCGAGGTCGAGTCCGCCGGTCAGGTCCCCGGCACCGGTGAGGTCCGAGATCCCGCCGGTCAGGTCGCCGCCCTGGACACCGCCGACGGTGTCCTCCAGGCCGCCGACCACGTCGGTGACGCCGTTGCCCGCGACGTTGCCCGCGTTCAGGTCGCCGGTCAGGTCGCTGATGTCACCGGTGTTGATGTCGCCGACCAGGCCGACGTCGTTGCCGTTGCCGACCGGCGCGCCCAGCTGGTTGTCCGAGCCGGTGCTGTCCTCGCTGCGGGACGTCTCGGTGCTGTTGCCGCTGTTCTCGGTGGACTGCTCGTCGGTGGTGCGCGCCGTCGGCGACAGCAGGCCTTCGACGTCGCCGAGCGCGGTGAAGATCTCCGGGGTGGCCATCGTGCTCTCCAATTCATCGGGACCGTTCGGGAGGAA
The DNA here is from genome assembly GCF_020176785.1 of Saccharopolyspora sp. 6V. NCBI lineage: Bacteria > Bacillati > Actinomycetota > Actinomycetes > Pseudonocardiales > Pseudonocardiaceae > Saccharopolyspora > Saccharopolyspora sp. 6V. Next base: position 59,892 of record NZ_JAIUKB010000084.1, read on the forward strand.
CGGCATCAGGGCGTCCGCGGGCACGCCGTCGCCGTCGGCGGCGAGCACCACCAGCCCCGGGGGCAGGGCTCGGGTGAACTCGTCGACGACCTCGACCGGTGCGAGGTCGAGGGCCAGCGAAGCGGCGTGCACCACGTCCGCGTTGCTCAGCTCGGGCAGGCCCGCCTGGTCCAGGAATGCGCGCGGCTCGGCGGCGAACTCGGCGCGCGATTCCGCGCCCGCCACCACTCGCCGCAGGATTTCGTACACCGTCTCCACGGTCCGCACGCTCCGTTCCCAGGAATGCTGCACGAGCGGGTCGGAACGGTTGTGGCGAAGTCATCGGTACCCGCCGCACAGCCAGGTCCGAGTCGGCCAAGACTCGGATTTCGGGGACCGATCGCACCGCGACCCTCGCGCCGCCGACCCGTTCCGCCCGTGGTCACCACGCTAGGAGGGCGGTGAGCGGCGGGACATGGGGGTGATCCCCCTGTGCTTTTCCCCTATTAGGGGATCAGGCGCGAACGGGTTCTCCGGCGGCAGATCAGGAGTCCGTCCCGAAATCGATTGGTCGATTCCCAGTGGGATTCGACACCGTTTCTCGGCGTGCTCTCATATCGATCGGGAAAAACATCGACCGGCGACCGATCGATCGGGATCGTGGCAACGAAAGGAATGCGGAACGGTGCGCGGTGCGGCTCCGGCACGGTCGCACGGATCGCGGGCGCCGCGGTCACGGTCCGGGAATGGGCGGGTACCGAGTGCGCATCGACGAGGTCACGGCGTGGCGACCCGGGACTCGGCGGACTCGGCGGGCGCCGGCCCGTCAGCTCGCCGCGCGGGCGTAGGCGTGCAGCGTCGCCGCCGCGCAGCCGCGCCAGGTGAACCGCGCCGCGTGCGCCCGCCGCGCCGCCACCGCCGCCGGATCGGGCGCCGCCGCCGCGGCCCGCTGCAACGCCGCGCGCAGCGCCGCCGCGTCGCCGTGCGGGACGAACTCGGCCAGTCCGCCGGTGACCTCCCGCAGCACCGGCAGGTCCGAGCAGATCACCGGCACCCCGCAGGCCAGCGCCTCCAGCGCGGGCAGCCCGAAGCCCTCGTCCCGCGACGGCAGCACCAACGCCCGGGCCCCGGCCACCACGCTGCGCAGCTCCGGCTCCGGCAGGTACCCGGTGCGCAGCACCTTGCCCGTCTGCCGCGCCTCGCCCGGACCGGCCAGCACCAGCGGCGGCAGGTCCCGGTCGTGGGCGCGCAGCAACACCTCGACGCCCTTGCGCGGGCCTTCGGCGCCGACGAACGCGAAGTACTCGTCCGGCAGGCCCAGCCGGTGCAGCTCGGCCCCCGGCGGCACCGCATCGAACCACTCCGGGTCCACCCCCAGCGGCGTGACCACCACGTCCTGGCGGGGCAGGCCGAACCGCTCCGCGACCGAGTCGGCGACCGCCGCGCTCGGCGTGCACACCACCGCCGCCCGCCGCACCGAGGAGCGCACCAGGTCGGCGAAACCCGGCTCCGCCTCGGCGGGCTCGTCCAGGAAGGCCAGGTCGTGCACCGTCACCACACCGCCCGCGCGCACCGCGGGCGGCAGCGCGAAGTTGGTGCCGTGCACCACGTCCACCGTTCCCGCCAGCAGCTCCACCGGCGGGAACGGCGCCCGGGTCCACAACGCCCGCACCGCCCGCGCGGGCCCCCCCCCCCCCGGGGCCCCCCCCCCCCGCGGGGCCCCCCCCCGCCCCGCGCCCCCCCCCCCCGCCCGGCACCCCCCCGCCCCCGCGGCCCCCACGGACCAACCGCCCCGCACCCCCCG
>NZ_JAIUKB010000085.1:0-3001 GCF_020176785.1 Saccharopolyspora sp. 6V
CGGCGGGCCCCCCCCCCCGCCCCCCCGCCCCCGCCCCCCCCCCCCCGGCGGCCCCCCCCCCCCGGGTCCACAACGCCCGCACCGCCCGCGCGGGCACCGGCACCCCGGTGGCCCGCACCCCCGGCGGGACCGCCCCGCGCAGCGCGCGCCAGCCGCGCGCCGTGAACCCGATCGCCCGAGCGTCCACATCGGACATCCGGCCGAGCTCCGCGCTCAACGACGCGGTGTAGCGCCCGATCCCGGTGCGCCTGCCCAGCAGCGGAGTGCCGTCCAGCAGGACCCGCAGCGGCCCGCTCACCGCTTGCGGAGCCGATCACCGGCCAGCCTGCGCAACCGGCCACCGGCCCGCCGCGCGACCTCCACCGGGCCACCCGCGTCCAGGTACTCGCGCAGCAGCGCCACGTCCCGGCGCACCGCCTCCACCCGGTCCGGCGGCTGCGTCCGGGTCAGCGGCGAGGCGGCGCGCAACCGGTCCGCGGCCGGCCGCGGATCGCGGCAGAACTCGGTGAGCGGCGCCAGCACCGACTCCCAGGTGAACCGCTCCCGCACCGCCTCGATGCGCTCCCGGCAGGACGCGGCGAACTCCGCGTCGTAGAGCACCCGCTCCAGCGCCGCGGCCAGCGCGTCCGGGTCCTCGGCGGGCACCACCACGCCCAAGCCCTCCTGGCGCACCAGGTCCGCGAACGAATCGCCGTCCGTGGTCACCACCGGCAGGCCCGACCACAGGTAGTCCAGCACCCGGGTGCGGAACGCGAACGTCGTCTCCACGTGCTCGAAGTGCGAGGTCACGCCGCAGTCGGCGTCCAGCAGGAAGTTCTGCCGCTCCCCGTACGGCACCCACGTCTCGTTGAAGAACACGTGCTTGCCGGTCAACCCCAGCCGGTTCGCCAGGTGCCGGGTCCGGTCCGCCATGCCCATCTCCGGCACGTCCGGGTTCGGGTGCTTCATGCCGAGGAAGAACAACCGCACGTCGTGGTGCCGCCGCGCGACCCGGTCCACCGCGTGCAGCAGCGTCAGCGGGTCGAACCAGCTGTAGACACCGCCCGCCCACAGCACCACCTTGTCGTCGGCGTCCACGCCCGGCTGCACGCCCTTGATCGCCGGGCCGGTGCGGCGCGGCGCCACCGAGGACAACCCGAACGGCACCACCTCCAGCAGCGAGCGCACCGTCGGATCCGTGTCGTAGAGGCCCGGCGTCAACCGGCCCAGCGACGCCAGGTGCCCCAGCCAGAAGTGCCGCTGCCGCTCCGAGGCGCACAGGAAGAAATCACCGCGCTCCAGCTGCGAGTTCAGCACCTTCGTCACCCCGCGCAGGTCGGCGGCGCGGCGCTCGTCGTCGGTGTCCCGGCCCTGCTCCAGCAGCTCCAGGTGCATCGGGTCGTACACGTCGCACACCACGACCTTCGTGGAGTCGGCGTGCTTGAGCGCGGGCACCATCTCCAGCACGTGGCCCTGCACGATCACCACGTCCGCCCACTCCACGTGCGCGGCGAGCTCGCGCGGTTTCGCCGCCACCACGGGGAAGGCCGACTCCGGCGGGTTCACGTGCGCGTTCACGCTGACCAGCCGCACCTGGTGCTCGGCGCTGAGCACCTCGGCCATGTGCCAGGCGCGGATCGCCGGGCCCGCCATCCGCTCGGCCACCGCGTCCCCGGTGATCACCGCGATGGTGCGGGGGCGGCCGTAGACCTCGTCCAGGCCGAACGCGTCCACCAGCACCTCGTGCGCGGCCAGGTAGCTCGGCAGCGGGTAGGCCGGTTCCATCGCCTTGCGCATCAGCGGCACCAGGTCCGCGTCCGAGCGCACCCGGGCGGCCTGCTCGACCTCCCGCGACGCGGCCAGCTGCGGCAGCATCTCCACGAACCGGTCGATCGCGAGCAGGCTCGCCAGCGAGTCCCGCGAGATCGGCACGTCGTCGTCGAAGTCCGGGCCCTCCGGGCGCCGCGTCATCTCCAGCTGGTCCGGGTCGATGTCGCCGCGGGCGGTGGCCCGGCGCACCGACAGCGCCATCGCGGCGGGCAGCACCTTCGCCAGCGTCTCGGCGGAGACGTTCTTGTACAGGGCGGCCAGCGCGTTGCGCTCCAGCAGGAAGTGCTCCCGCGCCGAGGACACCTGCGTCATCGAGGCGTGGTGGCGGTGGAAGGTCAGCGACCGCGGCTCGTAGCGCACCCGCCAGCCCCGCAGGTTCAGCCGCCAGCCCAGGTCCACGTCCTCGTAGAACATGAAGAACCGCTCGTCGAACCCGTCCAGCGCGGCGAACAGCTCGGCGCGCACCAGCAGCGCCGAACCGGTGCCGAACAGCACGTCCCGCGGCGCGTCGTGGCTGCCGTCGTCCGGTTCGCCCGCGAACCGCTTGTAGCCCATGCCGAACCAGGTGAGCCCGCCGTCCACGAAGTCGACGAGCTCGCCCTCCCAGTCCAGGACCTTGCTGGCCACCGCGCCCACCGTCGGCTCGGCGCGCAGCACCGCCACCGCGGCCCGCACCCAGTCCCGGTCCGGCCGGGCGTCGTTGTTCAGGAACGCCAGCACCTGGCCGGACGCGGTCCGCGCGCCCAGGTTGCAGCCGCCGGCGAAACCCAGGTTCTCGCCCGGTTCCAGCACGGTGGTGCCCGGTGCCGCGGCGCGGATGCGGGCGGCCTCGGCGCTGCTCGGGGTGTTGTCGACGCAGATCAGTTCCAGCCGGTCCGCCGGGTAGTCCAACTGGTCGCGCACCGCGCGCAGGCACGTGATCGTGTCCTCGGCGCCGCGGTGGTTGACGACGATCACGGAGACTGCGGGCAGCGCAGCGGACTCGGAGGTAACAGCCACGCCCCTAAGCGTGCCCTATCGGCGCCCGCCGAACGCACGCAGTCCGAAGATCCACCCGAATCCGGCACCCCCGTTTCCGGGGTGAACGGACCCGTGGTGCCCACCCCGTTGGCCCACCGGGCCGTGACAACGGGGTCGGGGGGGGGGGCGGCCCCCCCCCCCGGGGCCCCCCCCCGCGCGGGGGGGGGGGGGG
>NZ_JAIUKB010000085.1:3008-3781 GCF_020176785.1 Saccharopolyspora sp. 6V
AGCCCCCCCCCCCCCCCCCCCCCCCCCCCCCCCCCCCCCCCCCCCCCCCGGGGCCCGGGGGGGGGGGCCGGGGCGCCCCCCCCCGTGGCACCACGGGCCCGTTCACTCGGGGATCGGGCGGGTCAGCGGCCCGCCCAGCGGTGCCACACCTCGGCGCGGGCGGTCGCGGTGCGGCCGCGGCGGGCGAGCAGCGCGGCGGGAGCGTGGGCGCCGAGCTCGGCGAGCACCCGCAGCCGCAGCGCGAGCCGGAAGTTCGCCGGCGGCACCGGATCCCCGCGCAGCCTGCGCAGGGGCAGCACCGCGGTGAGCGCGGCGAAGCGCGCCAGCTCCCGCGCCGCGACCCGTCCCGGCGCGCAACGCAGCAGCGCCAGCAGCCGGTTCCGCTCGTTCCACCGGTGGAACTTCGCCGAGCCTGGCCGGGTGCTCGCGCCGTGCAGGTGCGCCACCCGGGCATCGGGCACCAGCAGCACCCGGCCGCCGTCGAGCCGCAGCCGCCACGCGGTGTCGGTGTCCTCGTAGTAGCAGAAGAACCGCGCCGGAACCCCGCCCGCGGCGCGCAGTTCCGCGGTCCGCAGCAGCGCCGCCCCGCCGCAGAACCCGAACACCTCCCGCGCCGGGCCGGCGGCGGCGCCCGAACCGGTTCCGCCGACCGACTCGACCTCGGCACCTGACTCGACCTGCACCGCCGGTTCGTCCCCGCCGGCCGAAGGGACCCCGCCGACGGACTCGCCCCCGTCCACCGACTCGCCCCCGTCCACCGACTCGCCCCCGTC
>NZ_JAIUKB010000086.1:0-30468 GCF_020176785.1 Saccharopolyspora sp. 6V
GGTGGCGGAACCTCAGCGGTTCCCGCGCTGCGGGATCTTTTTCCCGAGTGGCTCCGCCACGAGGGAAAAAGCTGTCCTCGCGAGGGAACCGCTGAGAACCCGCTGGTGGTCGGTCTGGGTGCGTGGTCGTTGGCTCACCGGCTCCGCCGCCGACAGGACAGGGCACGGACCCGCCGGCCAGGTTCAGGGCAGGCAGTGCGGTTCCGCCACCCGACCCCGAAGCGCCTGAAGTTCACCCGACGACCAGCAGCCACGCCGCCAGCGCCAACAAGGTGGTCAGCAGCACGGGGATGGTCAGCACGATGCCGGTGCGGAAGTAGCGCCCCCACCCGACGTGCAGCCCCCGGCGGTCGAGCACGTGCAGCCACAGCAGCGTGGCGAGGCTCCCGATCGGCGTGATCTTCGGCCCCAGGTCGGAGCCGATCACGTTGGCGTACACCATGGCCTCGTGCGCCAGCCCGGTCGCACCCGCTCCCGCAATGGCCAGCGCCGCGATGAGCACGGTCGGCAGGTTGTTCATGACCGAGGCGAGCACGGCGACGACGACCCCGGTGCCGACGGCGGCGCTGAGCGCCCCGTGCGCGCCGAACCAGCCGAACAGCGCGGCGAGCTCCCGGGTGAGCCCCTGGTTGCGCAGCCCGTAGACGACCAGGTACATCCCGATGCTGAACAGCACGATCTGCCACGGCGCCTCGCGCACCACCGCGCCGACGGGGATCCGCCGCTCCCCCGCTCCGCGGTAGAGGGGGCCGGGCCACCGCGCCGCGACGGACAGCAGCACCACCGCGCCCGCGCCGATCACCGCGGACAGCGGGATCCCCAGCGGTTCGGCCGTGAAGTAGCCGATCAGCAGCAGCACCAGCACGACCCACCCGGCGCGGAAGGTGAGCCGGTCGCGGATCGCGGTGGCGGGTTCGGCGAGCTCGTCCAGCTCGTACTCGCGCGGGATGTCGCGGCGGAAGTACCACAGCAGCACCGCGAGGCTCGCGGCGACGGACACCAGCCCGACCGGCACCATCACCACCGCGTAGCGGGCGAACCCGATGCCGAAGAAGTCCGCGGACACGATGTTGACGAGGTTCGACACCACCAGCGGCAGGCTGCCGGTGTCGGCGACGAATCCGGTGGCGAGCGCGAACCCGAGGGCGGCGGCCGGGCTGAACCGCAGCGCCAGCACGATCTGCAGCACGATGGGCGTGAGGATGAGCGCGGCGCCGTCGTTGGCGAACACCGCCGAGATCGCCGCGCCGAGCAGCACCACGAGCACGAACAGCCGGCGCCCGCGCCCGCCGCCCCAGCGCGCCACGTGCAGCGCCGCCCACTCGAAGAAGCCGGACCCGTCGAGCAGCAGCGAGACGAGCACGATGGCGACGAACGCGAGCGTCGCGTTCCACACCAGCCCGACCACGGTGGGCACGTCGGAGAGCGCGACGACGCCGGTCAGCAGCGCGGCCGCCGCGCCGAGCAGGGCGCTCCACCCGATGCCGAGCCCGCCGGGACGCCGGACCACCAGTGCCAGGGTGAGCACGAAGATCAGCCCGGCGACCACCGTCATCATCAGTTCGACACTCCCGCGCGGCCGCGCTCCGCGCCGACCCGATCCGTCCCGTTCCGCCGGGGAGGTCCGCGCGGCCGCCGCCGCACGCCTACCCGCGGCGCCCGGAGCAGTACACCAGCTCGCCCGGGACCACCCGGGACCGGCCGGTCAGCGCCGCATGGCCGCCGCGAACAGCGGCACGACGCGGTCGAGGGCGTAGGAGGTGCCGACGACGGTGGCGCTGGCGAAGGACTGCGACACCACCTCGTCGGTGAACACCAGGTCCCGCCCGTCCCGCACCGACGGCACCGACCGGTACAGCGGGTCGTCGATGAGGTCCTGCGGGTCGTAGCCGATGGTGGTCATCACGGTCAGGTCCGCGTCGAGCAGGTCCAGCCGCTCGTTCGAGATCGGCACCGAGAACGCGCTGGTCGCCAGTTCCTCCACCCGCGGCGAGTTGCGGAAGCCGAGCGCGCGCATGAAGTCGACCCGGCTGGTGCCCGCCCGGTAGGCGCCGAAGCCGCGGACGGTGCGCGCGCCGACGACGTTGGTGGCGTCGACGAACTCGGGGTGTTCCTGCCTGGCCCGCGCGAACTTCGCGTCCAGGTCGGCGCGCAGCCGCTGCGCCTCCTGCTGCTTGCCGAGCGCGGTGCCGATCAGGTCGAGCTGCTGCTGCCAGGAGGTGGTGTACTGCTCGGCGCCGTCGGGGATGCTGACCACGGGCACGCCGAGCCCGGCGAGCTGGTCGTAGCGGTCCCGCGCGCCGCTGGCCCTGGTGTCCAGGATCAGGTCGGGGGCGAGTCCGGCGAGCCGTTCCATGTTCACTTCGAGGGTGCCGAGCATCGGCGGCGGCGCGGGTTCGTAGCGCTGCTGCACCCACTCCCCCAGTCCGTCGCCGCCGACGCCGAGCCAGTCCGCGGTGCCGACGGGCTGCACGCCGAGCGCGAGCGCAACCTCGGCGTCGCCCCAGCCGAGGGTGACGACCCGCTGCGGCCGCTTCGGGATGGTGACCTCACCGAAGGCGGTGGACACGGTGACCGGGTCCCACCCGTCGTCGCCGCCGGGCGCGGTCGGTGCGGTCGGTGCGGTCGAGCAGCCCGCGACGATCAGGAGCGCGCTGAGCAGGGCGGTGACGAGAGCGGCACCGCGAGGACGGGCAGGCATGGCAACTCCTCTGGACTTAACTTCGCCTACCCTAACTTCCTGATCAGCGCCGCCGTAGATGAAGGCGGTCACACGTCAGACGGTGATCACCACGTTGCGCAGCGGTTCCCCGGCGGCCAGCCGCCCGATGTTGGCGACGACGTCCCGCGCGCGCCCGGCGAAGGTCTGCCGGGTGAGCCCGGAGGAGTGCGGGGTCATCAGCACGTTGCCGAGTTCGTGGAAGGGCAGCGCGCTCGGGTGCTTCACCTCGCCGGGCGCCGGGTAGTCGTACCAGACGTCGATGGCCGCGCCGCCGATCACGCCGTCGCGCAGCGCCTCGTACAGCGCCCGTTCCTCGACGACGGGTCCGCGGCCGACGTTGACGAGCACCGCGTGCTCGCGCATCCGGGCGAGTTCGGCGGCGCCGATCAGCCCGGTGGTCTCCGCGGTCAGCGGGACGGAGAGCACCACGACGTCGGCCGTCTCCAGCAGCGCGTCCAGCCGGTCGATGGTGGCGGCCCACTCCAGCCCTCCGGCGGCGGCGTCCACGTCGCCGCGGCGGGTGACGGCGACGCCCGCGGCTTCGAAGGCCTGGAACCGCCGCCAGGTGAGCTGTCCGATGTGGCCGAAGCCGACGAAGCCGACGGTGGCGCCGGTGAGCGAGTCGAGCCACGGCGCCCGCTGGTCGTAGACCGGGGTGGCCCAGCGGCCTTCGCGCAGCGCCGCGTCCTGCACGCGCAGTTGGCGGCGGACGACGGTGGTCGCGGCGACGACGTGCTCGGCGATGGACTTCTCGTGGTGGAAGGTGTTCGCGACGACCGTCCCGGCGGGCAGCGCGCCGGTGGCGATGCCGTCGGTGCCCGCGCCCGCCGCGTGCACGAGCTTCAGCCGGGTGCCGTGCGCGGCGAGCTCGGCGGGGAGGTCGCCGGAGACGTAGACGTCGGCGTCGGCGATCGCGGCGCGCAGCGCGGCGTCGTCCTGCCGGTCGGGCCAGCGCGCGGTGGTGCCCGCGGGGAGTCCGGCGTCGATCTCGGCACGCAGCGGCAGCAGGTTGGTGTCGGCGATGACGACGTTCAGGCCGGGGGTGGTCATGCGGTCTCCTCACTGGCACCGAGGACGGTGCCGCTGCTCGGGCGGCGCGGTCATCTTCGCAGTCCAGCAGGGTTTTTCGGGCGAATGCGGACGAGGATCACGCGCGGCGCGGTCCGCTGTGGACGGTGGCGCGGGTTGACCGGAGGGCGCACCGGCACTTAGGTTACCGACGGGTAATATCACCGCGTTCCGCACACCTGGAGGAGATCGCCGATGCCCTCGACGCTGGAGCTGTGGCGCAGGCTCTCGCCCCGCCCGCTCGGGACCAGGCTGTTCTCCTGGGGCGTCTGCCTGCGCGCCCCGTACTTCCGCACGGTCCGCCCGCACGTCGTCCGGCTCGAACCGGGCCGGTGCGAGGTGCGGGCGAAGAAGCGCCGCGCGGTGCACAACCACCTCGGCACCTTCCACGCGATCGCCGCGTGCAACGTCGCCGAGATCGCCGCCGGGGTGCTCGCCGAGGCGAGCGTGCCCGCCACGCACCGCTGGATCCCGGTCGGGATGCAGGTGCGCTACGTGGCGAAGGCCGCGACCGACGTGCACGGCATCGCCGAGCTGGACCCGCTGCCGGAGGCCGGCGACGAACCGGCCGAGTGGGTGGTGCCGGTGCGCATCCTCGACACGGCGGGCACCCCGGTCGTCACCGCGGACATCACCCTCCGCGTCTCCCCGAAGAAGAAGCCCACCCCCTGACCACCCCACCTTTCGGCCTGCCAGCGGCGAAGCCGATGAGCAGCGACCACCCGAGCAACCGGCACCGCCGCGGGTTCTCAGCGTTCTCCTCGCGAGGACAGCGTTTTCTCCTGTGGTGGAGCCACCGGTGAAAACGATCCCGCAGCGAGGAGTGCGCTGAGGTTCCGCCACCCCATCCCCGAGCAACAGGAGCACAGAACGACAAAGAACTCGGCGGCTCCCCGGGCGGGGCTTCGACGATCAGGTGGCGCCCTGATCGGGAAGGGTCCCGCGGCCGGGAAGCCGCCGAGGTCTCCGCCACCGCGTCAGCGGCGGACGGGCGTGCGGGAGGTCAGTGCGCGACGACGGTGTTGTCCTCGGGCAGCGCCGCGGCCTCGCGCTGCGCCTCCTCGTTGGGGGTGCGGATGATCAGGGCGAGCACGCTGCTGGACAGGTGCAGCACGGCGTAGATCCACATGACGCCCTGGATGCCGATGATGCCGATGAACGCGGTGCCGATGGCCGGGCCGACGGCCTGGCTGGCGCCGGCGCCGAGGGTGTAGGTCGACATGACCTGGCCCTTGCGGCCGGGGGCGTGCTGGGTCATCAGCGGGGGCAGCGGCACGTAACCGGCGAGGCCGACGCCGAAGATGGCCACCACGATCGCGACCGGGATGTAGCTGTGCCCGACGGCGTTCGGCACGTAGTACAGGCCGAGGCAGGACACCGCGCCGAGCACACCGCCGAACCAGACGATGGTCTTGTGCCTGCTCCACCGGTCGCCGAGGGCACCGAAGGCGACCACGCCGGCCAGGTTCGAGCCCATCATGATCATGAGCAGCGTGGACCACTCTTCGGAGTTGAACCCGACCTGCTCGATCAGGTACAGCGGGGTGAACACCCACACGCCGAACTGCGAGGTCGTGTTGATCAGCCGGGTGAGGGCGCCGAGGCCGACCTTCGGCCGCTCGAACATGATCGTCACGCAGCCGACCAGGGTCTTGACCATGCTGGAGCCGTCGGCGGCCAGCGGCTCGAACCCGGAGCGCTCCTTGAGCATCGTGAACACGATGAACGAACCGGCGGCGATCAGCGCCAGCGAGACCCACAGGGTCGGGTAGAAGCCGAGCGCCGGCTTGAGCCCGGCGACCAGGGCGGAACCGAGGACCGGGTAGCCCATGGTGAAGGAGAACCAGTACCAGCCGAGCGCCTTGCTGATCTGCTTCTCCGGCGCCCCGACCATGATCCAGACGAGGAAGCCGTAGGCGAACAGCGGGTAACCGAGGCCGCGGACGCCGTAGGTCAGCAGGATCAGCACGTAGTTGCTGGTGGGGATGCCGATGGTGAGCATCAGCACGTGGCAGATCGCCCACAGCGCGGCGCCCACCATCATGACCTTGCGCGGGCCCCACCGGTCGGACAGGCCACCGGCGAGGAAGGCGCCGACGGCCGCGGCGAGGCCGTAGACGGTGAAGACGACACCGACGCTGGACTCGGCGAAGCCCAGGTCGACCTTGAAGTAGGTGGAGAGATAACTGGTCTCCACCCCGTCGCCGATCATGAACAGCAACATGCCGACGTAGCCCCAGAGCAGGACTCGCGGGATGCCGATGCGATCGAAGAACGTCATACCGCCGCCGGACGACGCGGACGCGGGCGGTTCGTGGCCGGTTGATACCACGGTGCTGACCTCCTGGCGGGCTTCGGTGCCCGGGTAGGTGGAGCCGGATCCCCGCGCCTGAGCTCGGCGATCCGAATGTTTTTCCTGGTCACCGCCTCGCGGTGGTGACTGCGGCACGTCCGGCCGGTCGCGGTGGTCGCGGCGGACAGCCGGGTGTGTGAGAACAAGATGCTAGATATCTCAGATCTTTTCAAGATCTTCACGCAAAATATGAGATAACTAGGGGGTCACGGGCCTGGTGGGATGTGGGATAACTAGGGGACCGAGGGGAGAGCGATGTCCATCCGGAAGTCCAAGGCGGAAGTCGAGCAGCGCCGCCAAGCGGTGCTGCGCCACGTCAGCAAGGGCGGGGAGGTGCGCATCGACGACCTCGCGGCCCGGCTCGGCGTCAGCCTGATGACGATGCACCGCGACCTCGACGACCTGCACGAGCGCAAGCTGCTGCACAAGCGGCGCGCGGTCGCCATGGCGCTGTCCACCGTGGACATCGAGAGTTCGCTGCAGTTCCGGGAGAACATGCACCGCGAGGCCAAGACGGCCATCGGCGACGAGCTGCGCAACCACGTCTCCCCCGGCAGCACCGTGCTGCTCGACTGCGGCAGCACGCTGTTCCCGCTCGCCCGGCTGCTCGGCCAGAGCGAGCACAACCACGTGATCACGAACTCGCTGCGGGTCGCGTACCTGCTGGCCGACTCGACCGCGCAGGTCACGCTGCTCGGCGACCGGTTCTACCCGGAGTTCGAGTCGTGCGCGGGCCTGGAGGTGCTGCGCCAGCTCGACCGGTTCCACATCGACGTCGCGTTCCTCACCGCGACCTGCGTGCACGAAGGCAGGCTCTCGCACCCGGTGCGGGAGTACGCCGACAACAAGGCCGCCTTCGTCTCCGCCGCCGACCGGGCCGTGCTGGCCGTGGACAACAGCAAGTTCGGCCGGTCCGCCACCTACGCGTACGGGGATCTCAGCGGCTACGACACGCTGATCACCGACGACGCGGCGCCACCCGGCGAAACCGCGCTGGCCCAGGCCCTCGGCGTGCAGGTCCACGCCGTCGCCCAGACCTGGGAGGACGGCTGAGCACCGCGGGTGCCCGGCCCGTTCGCCGGGCGCGGTGCGGTCAGGCCCCGGGGGCGAGTTCCGCCAACCACCGCCAGCGGTCGGTGCCGTCGGCCGGAGCGGCGTTGAAGTACTCCCAGCCGGTGATGCCGCCGAACTCCGGGTACTTCGCGCGCAGCTCCGCGAGCACGTCCCGCAGCGTCGCCGCGTCCACGTAGCCGGAACCGCCGTTGCCCCCGTTCGTCAACGCCGTCACCGCGATCCGGTCGGCGGGGATCACCCCGCGCTCGACGATCGCATCGAAGTCCGATGTGGACGAAGCATCGCCCCAACCGTTGTAGAACTGGGCGTTGAAGAAGGCGATCTCCTCGCCGACGTCCCGGTAGAGCCGGTCGTAGTCGAAGCCGGACAGGTTGCCGCCGCCGGACAGCGCGCTGGCCACCGGGCCCATCGAGATCACGAAGTCGGGCCCGAAGTCGGCGCGCAGCGCGGTGATGACCCGCTCGATGCCCGCCAGGGACATCTCCTCCTCGACGTTGAGGTCGATCCCGTCCAGCCGGCGCTCGGCGACCAGGTCCCGCAGCAGCGGGTAGTAGGTGTCGAACTCGGCGTCCAGCCGCTGGAAGCTGCCGTGCCCGGCTCCGCCGACCATGCCGAGCACCCGCACGCCCTCGTCCTGCACCGCCGCCAGGTCCGTCCACATCGGATCGAACTTGGGGTCGTCCGGCGGGTCGTCGTTGAGGTGCACCTCGGTCGGCGAGTTCAGGTGGATCGCCCCGACGATCAGGTCGGTGACGGGCACGTCGTGGTCGGTGAGCTCGCGCGGCGAGACGTAGCGGTCGCCGTCGTACTGGGTCTGGTAGTACATCGCGGCGTGCTCGCCGCCGGCGGCGTCGGCCCGCGGCCGCACCTCCACGACGAGCGCGAGCACCACGGCCAGCACGACCGCGGTGGCCGCGACCAGCACCGCGCGCCGGACGCCGACGCGGTGGGGCGCCGGGAACTGGAGACTCATCCGCACATTCCTCGTTTCCCTCGCCCGCGCACCTGGCGGGACCATTCGACCCCGCGCGACCCGGCCGGTCAACGCCACGAACGGAGCAACGCGCTCCCGTTTACCGTTCGCCCGTCGCGTCCCGGTCGGTGGTGAGGTCGCGGTCCCGCGTCTCCGGCGCCAGCCAGGTGGCGAACCCGCTGACCAGCGCCGCCACCGACATGTACACCGCCACCGGGATCCAGGAACCGGCGAACGCGGCGACCAGCGCGGTGCACACCAGCGGCGCGATCCCGCCGCCCAGCATCGAGGAGAACTCGCGACCCAGCGTGACGCCCGCGTACCGGTAGCGGGTGCCGAACAGCTCGGGGAAGTAGCTCATCTGCACCCCGACCAGGCCGTGGCAGGCCAGCACGAAGCCGAGCACGACCACCACCACGACCGCCGCGGTGGAGCCGGTGTTCAGCGCGATGAAGCTCGGCCCGGGCAGCAGCACCAGGGCGGCGAAGATCAGCCCGGACACGGGCCTGCGGCCGAACCGGTCGGACAGGCGGCCGAAGCCGAACGCGGCGACCCCGCCGCACAGGGCACCGACCAGCAGCACCTTCGGCACCAGGTCCGCGTCCACCCCGACCGAGGACACCAGGTAGGAGGCCATGAACACCTGGTAGGTGTAGGACTGGGTGCTCACGCCGAGGTTCATCAGGAACACCAGCAGCAGCGGGCGCCTGCCGCGCCGGAACACCTCGGCGACGGGGCGGCGCGGTTCGGCCTCCTGCTCGCGCAGCTCCTGGAACACGGGGCTCTCGGCGAGCCTGCGCCGCAGTACCAGGGCGGCGACGGTGACGAACAGGCTGCTGGCGAACACGAGGCGCCAGCCCCAGCTCATCAGCTGGTCCGGCGGCAGCAGCTGCGCCAGCACCCACGCGACCGCGCCGACGGCGGTGCCCAGCGCGGCACCGGTCATCACCAGCGCGGCGAGCCGCCCGCGGCGCCCGGGCGCGGCGGTCTCGGTGAGCAGCGTCGCTCCCCCGGCCTGCTCGGCTCCCGCGCCGAGCCCCTGCAGGCAGCGGCACAGCAGCAGCAGCACCGGCGCGAGCAGCCCCACCTGGTCGAAGGTGGGCAGCAGCCCGATGGCCAGCGTCGACCCGCCCATCAGCAGCAGCGTCGCCACCAGCACCCACTTGCGGCCCAGCCGGTCGCCGAGCCGGGAGAAGATCAGGCCGCCGAGCGGGCGGGCGGCGAACCCGACGGCGTAGGTGCTGAAGCTGGCCAGCAGCCCGGCGGCCGGGGAGATCCCGGGGAAGAACAGCTCGCTGAACACCAGCGCGGACGCGGTGCCGTAGATGACGAAGTCGTACTGCTCCAGGGCGGTGCCGATCAGGCCGGCCCAGGCCGCGCGGCGCACCGAGCGCTGGTCGGGTTGCGGCTGCGCGGGGGCGCTCTCGGGTGCTGCGGTGCTGTCCATGCGTCCTCGGATGGATCAGGTCGCGTGCGGTGCGACGGGCGGGTCGGAGTTCAGCCGGTGCAGGCCGCCGCGGCGGCGGCCTTCGGTCCGTGCCGGACGAGGAGGTCGAGCAGTTCGGCGACGCGGGCGGTGAAGTCGGCGTGCCCGGCGAGTTCCGCGCCGAGCAGCCCGCGTCCGAGCACCTCGCCCACAGTGGACTTCGACGACGCGCCGCGCCGCATCGAGTCCACGATGGACTCGCGTGCCGGGTCGGACATCGCCGCCGCGTGCGGACCCGCGTCGGCCCCGCCGCCGAGGCAGCGCAGGTAGGCGGCGACGGTCAACGCCAGCTGCTGCGGCATCCGGCCGGCGCGCAGGTGCGCCAGCGCCGGATCCGGCACCCGCTGGGCGAGCTTGACCGAACCGTCCGAGCCGACCTGGCGGGTGCGGTGGCCCAGCGCCGAGTTCGCCCAGCGCTGGAAGAGGCTCGCGATGTAGTCCTCGGCGTCGACGGCGGCGGGCACCGCCAGCGTCGGCAGGTAGTCCGCGCGCAGCGCCCGGTCGGCGGCCTCGGCGATGAACGGGCGGGCGATCGCCTCCGGGATCGTGTCGCAGCCGTCGAGCGCGCCCAGGTAGGCGATCAGCGAGTGGGTTCCGTTGAGCAGCCGCAACTTCAGCAGCTCGTAGGCCTCGACGTCGTCGGCGAACAGCACGCCGGAGCGCTCCCACGCGGGACGGCCCGCGGCGAAGTCGTCCTCCAGCACCCACATGCTGAACGGTTCGGCGGGCACCGGCACCGCGTCGCGCACCCCGAGCAGCTCCCGCACCTCGGCGCGGTGCGCGTCGGTGGTCGCGGGCACGATGCGGTCCACCATGCTGTTCGGGAAGGTCACCGAGGCGTCCGTCCAGCGCTGCAGCTCCTCGCGTTCGGGCGCGGGCAGTTCGGCGGTGAACTCCCGCACCAGCCGCGCGGTCTGCCGCCCGTTGCCGCCGAGGTTGTCGCAGCTGAGCACGGTGATCGGCCCGGATCCGGCGCGCATCCGGCGTTGCAGGCCGCGCACGATCCGGCCGGTGGTGGTGCGCGGCGGCGCGTCGCCGCGCAGGTCGGCGCGCACCGGCTCGGAATCCAGGTCCAGCGAGCGGGTGCGCGGGGAGTAGGTGTAGCCGCGCTCGGTGACGGTGATCGTCACGATCCGCGTGTCGGGGGCGGCGATCGCGTCGAGCACCGCCTCCGGCTCGTGCGCGGCGACGAGCGCGCCGGTGTGCACGCCGGGAACGGTGGCGGTGCTGCCCGCGGGCGAGGATTCGAGCACGGCGTAGCGCAGCTCCTGCTCCCGCATCGCGGTGGCCACGGAGGTGGAATTCCCCGCCACACCGAGGATTCCCCACGGCCCGTCGGTGTGCGCGAGCGCTCGGGCGGTGTGCACGGCCTGGTGCGCGCGGTGGAAGTTGCCCAGTCCCAAGTGGACGATTCCGGTGCGTTCCGGCGGAGCCGGGCGCAGCAGGGCGTGCGCCGGGGCCGTGGAGGCGCCGAGCCGGGGCGTGGTCATCTGCTCACCAATCCGTCATCGAACCGTCGCGGCGGCGCGCGACGGGCAGGTAGGCGGGTTCGTACGGGAACTTCGCGGCGGCGGCCTCGTCGACGGTGACGCCCAGGCCCGGTTCCTCGCCGGGGTGCAGGTGGCCGTCGGCGTAGCTCCAGGCGTGCGGGAACACCTCGTGCACCCGCTCGGCGTAGCCCATGTACTCCTGGATCGCGAAGTTCGGGGTGCTCATCCCGACGTGCAGCGAGGCGGCCAGCGCCACCGGCGACACGTCGGACGGCCCGTGCGGTCCGAGCCGCACCTGCCAGAGCTCGGCGAGCGCCGCGATGCGCCGCAGGTGCGTGATGCCTCCGGCGTGGGTGACGCAGGTGCGCACGAAGTCGATGAGCTGCTCGGTGATCAGCGACTGGCACTCCCAGACGGTGTTGAACACCTCGCCGATCGCCAGCGGTGCCGTGGTGTGCGCGCGGACGCGGCGCAGCACCTCCTGGTTCTCGGCCGGGGTGACGTCCTCCAGCCAGAACAGGTCCACCGGTTCCAGCGCCCGCCCCAGCCGCGCCGCCTCGCCCGGGGTGAGCCGGTGGTGGGCATCGTGCAGCAGGTGCAGCTCCGGGCCGACGTGCTCGCGCACCGCGGACAGCACCCGCGGGGCGTGCCGCAGGTAGGCGGCGGTGTCCCACACCTCCTCGGCCGGGGCGGCACCGCGACCGGCGGGCTCGTAGCCGCTGCCGCCGCGGTGCACCCCGTAGACGGTGTCCAGCCCCGGCACCCCGGTTTGCGCCCGCACCGCCAGGAATCCCTCCGCGCGGCGCGCGTCCACCGAGTCCAGCAGTTCCGGCACGTCCCAGCCGGTGGCGTGGGTGTAGGTCAGCACCCGGTCGCGGACGGCGCCGCCCAGCAGCTGGTACACCGGCAGCCCCGCGGTCTTGCCCTTGACGTCCCACAGCGCCAGGTCCACCGCGCCGATAGCGGTCATCGTGACCGGGCCGCGCCGCCAGTACGCGCCGCGGTACAGGTACTGCCAGGTGTCCTCGACGCGCGCCGGGTCGCGGCCGATCAGCAGCGGCGCCACGTGGTCCCGCAGGTAGGCGGCGACGGCCAGTTCGCGGCCGTTGAGCGTGGCGTCGCCCCAGCCGACGACGCCGTCCGCCGTGGTGATCTTGAGGGTGGTGAAGTTGCGGCCCGGGCTGGTGAGCAGCACTTCGGCGGCGACGATGCGGTCCCGGCTCATGCGGTCTCCTCGCGGACGGGGCCCGTGGTGCCGCGCACCACGAGCTGGGTGGGCAGGCGCAAGGTGCGCGGCAGGGTCCGCTGCCCGGCGACGGCACGGCCCAGCAGTTCCAGGCTCACCGCCCCGGCGCGCTCGATCGGGGCGGCGATGCTGGTCAGGGCCGGGTGGGTGATCTCGGCGAGCGGGATGTCGTCGAAGCCGACCACGCTGAGCCCGTCCGGGGCGTGCACGCCCAGCGCGCGGGCGCCGGAGACGACGCCGAGCGCCACCAGGTCGTTGTGCGCGATCACCGCCGTCGCCCCCGCCGCGAGCACCCCCGCCGCCGCGGCGGTCCCGCCCGCCACCGTCTCCGCCTGATGGCCCAGCACGTCCAGCCGCGCACCCGCCTGCTCGGCGAGCGCGGTGACGATGCCGAGGCGGTGCGCGTTCGACCAGGACCGCGTCGAACCCTGCACGTAGGAGAGGTGGCGGTGGCCCAGCGCGGTCAGGTAGTCCACCGCCTGCCGCAGCCCGTCGGTGGCGTCGGAGAGCACGCAGTCGACCCCGGTCGCCGCCCGGTTCACCAGCACCGCCGGGGTCCGCCCGCACAGCGCCAGCAGTTCCTCCGCGTCCAGCCGCGGCGAGCACACCACGATCCCGTCCGCGCGACCCCGCAGGTGGGCGAGCACGTCGCGCTCCCGGTCCGGGTCGAACGCGGTGTCGGCGAGCAGCACCGTCTGCGACCGGTGCCATCCCTCGGCCTGGGCGGCCTTCACGAAGGCGCCGAACACCGGGTTCGCGATGTCCGGGACGACGACGGCGACGGTGCCGCCCCGCGGGGGCGCGGGGTGGCGGGTGCGGCCCGGGTCGTAGCCGAGTTCCTGGGCGGCGGCCAGCACCTTGCGGAGGGTGTCCGCGCCGAGCCTGCCGGGTTCGCTGAACGCGCGGGAGGCGGTGGACAGGGCCACCTCCGCGTGCTTCGCGACCTCGGTGAGCGTTGCCGCCACGTCTCCTCCTCGACACCGCACGTCGCCGGTGATCGGTGCGGGTGCGAGCCATCGAACGGCATCTTGCGCAAGGTTGTCAACGAGTTGCCGAGAGCTTGCCGAGCGCCTCCCGGTGACCGACCGGGCACGTGTTGTAGTCCTATGTGGACACGTACGGCACCACCGGGAGGCCGCGCCCCGCGCCGCGGACCACGAACAGCGCCCCCGACTCCGGGTACGCGCGCAGGTCCACCTCCTGCCGGGACGTCGTGATGTACAGGTCCGCGAGGTCCGGGCCGCCGAAGGTGCAGGCCGTGACGCGCGGGACCGGCAGCTCCACCACCGCCAGCAGCGCGCCCTCCGGCGAGTAGCGGTGCACCGCTCCCCCGCCCCACAGCGCCACCCACGGGCAGCCCGCCGCGTCCACGGTCAGCCCGTCCGGCGCGCCGAGCTCCGGGGCGATCCGCACCAGCTCGCGCCGGCGGGTGAGCTCGCCGCCGCGGTAGTCGAAGGCGTCCACCCGCTGCGTCGGGGTGTCCGCGTAGTAGGCGGTCGTGCCGTCCGGGCTCCACGCCAGGCCGTTCGAGATCGTCACCCCGGCCAGCACCACCTCGACGTTCCCGGTGCCGTCCAGCCGGTGCAGCGCGCCCGCGCCCGGCGTCGCGTCGTAGGCCATCGATCCGCAGTAGAAGCGGCCGTCCGGGTCGCACCCGCCCTCGTTCATCCGCACGCCCGGGTCCGTCCACAACGGACTCAATGGCCGGACGTCGGTGAGCTCGTCGTCCGCGAACGCGAACCCGCGCTCCACGGCGAGCACCGCCCCGCCGCCGGCTCGGGGCCGCAGCGCCGCCACCACCGCTGCGACGTGCGTCCGCCGCACCGCGCCG
This sequence comes from Saccharopolyspora sp. 6V, assembly GCF_020176785.1. Lineage (NCBI taxonomy): Bacteria > Bacillati > Actinomycetota > Actinomycetes > Pseudonocardiales > Pseudonocardiaceae > Saccharopolyspora > Saccharopolyspora sp. 6V. The sequence continues at coordinate 14,244 of NZ_JAIUKB010000086.1, forward strand.
CCCGGCAGCAGGGTGAGCACGTCGCCGGCGAGCATGTCCACCCACCGCAGCCCCGGCCAGCCGTCGTGCCACACGGGCCCTTCCCCGTGCTCCGCGCACGCGCCGGTCACCTGCTCGGCCCGGAACCGCTCGTCCCCACCCATCGCACCTCCACTTCGAAGCGAACGACCGTTCGCCACAACCGCCGGACGGGCGGACCGCCCACCCACTTCCACCCGGCCCGGCGCCGGGTGCACGGCCCGTCCGCCCACGTGGATCAGCCCTGCTCACCCGACCACCGAACCGATCCCGCCCACCTCGCGAGTGAACGGACCGTTCGACCAACTAGATGGGACGAACAGTCCGTTCACTCCTCCCGGCGCCGAGACGATCTCGCTCACTCCGCGGGTGAACGGACCGTTCGACCAACTAGATGGGACGAACGGTCCGTTCACTCCCCGACCCGGGGGTCAGGAGGATCTTGCCCACCTGCGAGCCGGAGTCGGTGAGCAGATCCAGGGCGGTCGCGGCGTCCGCCAGGTCGAACTCGTGGGTGATGATCCGGCCCGGATCCAGCACCCCGGCGGTGAACAGCCGCACCACGTGCGTCCAGGCCCGCGACGGCGCGCCGAACACGGTGTGCAGGGTGAGCTGCGCGGAGACGAGCCGCGCGGTCACCAGCGAGTCCGATTCCGGCGGCAGCCCGGTGAGCGCGACCCGCCCGCCGCGGCGGGCCAGCCGGGTCGCCAGGTGGGCGGCGCCCGGTGTTCCCGCGGTCTCCAGCACCGCGTCGAACCGCCCGCAGCGGCGCACCGCTTCGAGCGGGGTGAGCACCGCGGTGGCCCCGCACGCCTCGGCGAGCTCCTCCCGCCCGGCGCGGGGTTCGACCACGACGAGTTCGGCGGGCCCGGTGGCGCCGAGCAGCTGCGCGCCGAGCAAGCCGAGGCTGCCGCCGCCGACGACGGCCACCCGCTCCCCGGCGACACCGCCGAGCCGCAGGCACGCCTCGCCGACGCAGGCGGCGGGTTCGAGCACGGCCGCGGCCCGCAGGTCGGCTTCGGGCGGCAGCACGTGCAGCAGCCGCGCGGGCAGCAGCAGGTGGTCGCACCAGGCGCCGGGCGAGGTGAACCCGGTTTCGGCGTACCCGGTGGTGCACAGGTTGTTCTCGCCGCGCCGGCACGCGTCGCAGGACTGGCAGCCGCGGAACCCCTCGCCGACGACGTGGTGCCCGAGGTAGTCGGCGGGAACGTCCGGTCCGACGGCGAGCACGGTGCCGGACCACTCGTGCCCGGGCACCACCGGGTAGCGGACGAACCCGTCGGGTCGCCCGCCGGTGAACAGTTCCCGGTCGGAGCCGCAGATGCCGCTCCAGGCGATGCGGACCAGCGCTTCGCCCGGCCCGGGTTCGACGGGGTCGGCGGCGGCGACGCGGAGTTCGCCGGGCCGGTCGATGACGACGGCGCGCGCGGTCACCGGCCGCTCCCGGTGCCGCGGAACTGCCAGTCCTGGGCGTAGAGGTCGAAGTGCGCGCTCTCCGGCGGGTGCTCGCGCACGAAGTCCACGTCGAGCTCGACGCCGAGCCCGGGCGCGGTGGGCAGCGCGAAGTACCCGTCCACGACCTCGGGCAGCCCGGGCGCGGCCTGCTGCACGTGCCGGTCGGCGAAGTCGTTGAAGTGCTCCTGGATCTTGAAGTTGGTGGTGGCCGCGGCGAGGTGCAGGTTGGCGGCGGTGAGCACCGGCCCGCCGACGTTGTGCGGGGCCACGAGCACGTAGTGCGTCTCGGCGGTGGCGGCGAGCTTGCGGGTCTCCTGGATCCCGCCGAGGTGCCCGATGTCGGGCTGGATGATGTCCGCGGCGCGCCGCTCGAACAGCTCGCGGTACTCGATGCGGTCGTGCACGCGTTCCCCGGTCGCGACCGGCACGTCCACCTTCTCGGCCACTGTGGACAGTGCGGCGAAGTTCTCCGGTGGCACGGGTTCTTCGATCCAGCTGGGCGAGTACGGCACGAGTTCCCCGGCGATGCGGACGGCTTCGGCGGGGGTGAACCGGCCGTGCATCTCGACGAGCAGTTCCACGTCGGGCCCGACGGCGTCGCGGACGGCTTCGACGAGCGACACCGAGCGGCGGCGCTCGTCGGCCTCCAGTTCCCAGCGGCCGGGACCGAACGGGTCGAACTTGAGCGCGCGGTACCCGCGGTCGACGACTTCCCTTGCCGCGGCGTGGAATTCCTCGGGCGTCCGCTCCACGGTGTACCAGCCGTTGGCGTAGGCCTTGATCCGGTCCCGCACCTTGCCGCCGAGCAGCCGCCACACCGGCTGGCCGAGCGCTTTGCCGATGATGTCCCAGCAGGCCATCTCGACGCAGGCGATGCCGGACATGGCGATCTCGCCCGCCCGCCCGTAGTCGCCGTGCTTCATCCGCCACACCAGCGATTCCAGGTCGAACGGGTCGGTGCCGACGAGGTGGCGCGGTTCGGCTTCGCGCAGGTAGCCGAGCAGCGCCTGGGTGTGTCCGAGCATCCGGGTCTCGCCGACGCCGACGAGCCCGTCGTCGGTGTGCACCCGCACGTAGGTGAGGTCGCGCCACGGGGTGCCGAGCACGAAGGTGTCCAGGTGGCTGATCTTCATCCGTCGTCTTCTCCGATCCGTTCGCGGCCCGGGAGGAACCCGCTCATTCCGCTGGAGGTTCGTGGCGCAACGGGCGGATCCGCTGCCACAGCAGGAAGAACGCCCCGACGAGCAGCATCGACACCCCGGTCCACAGGTTGATGTTGATGCCCTGCGCCTTGGCGATCGCGGCTTCACCGGCGAACAGCCCGGCCCCGCCGATGAGCAGTCCGTAGAAGACGAACAGCCCGCCGATCACGCTGCGCACGTCGAACAGCCGGGCCGCGGTGCCGGATCCGCGTTCCAGCTCCGCCACGTCGGCGGCGTGCTCGTCGGGCCTGCCGTGCGGTTCCGGTTCGGTCATGGCGGCCTCCTTTCCGTTGCACATCAGGGGAGAACTCAGAACGAGAACGGCAGGTAGCACAGCGCGGCGAGCACGATCGCGCCCCAGCCGAGCAGTGCCGGGCGGCGGTACCAGGCGGAGTCGCCGGGCAGCACCTCACCGGCGTCGGCGGCCGCGGCGCGGGAGTAGACCAGGCCGCGCAGCTCGTGGTCCGGTTTCGGCGCGGTGGCCAACGCCACCGGCACGCTCACCGCGACGTCCACCGTGAACGCGATCATCGAGGAGATCATGTTGGCGCCCTGGTCGGTGCTGATCGGCACCATCCCGGTCTTGTAGGCGACGTAGAAGCTGATCGGCGCCACCGTTCCCGCCAGCAGCCCCCAGAACCCCGCCTTCGCGGTCATCCGCTTCCAGAACAGCGCGAGGATGAACGTGGCGAACAGCGGCACGTTGAAGAAGCTGAACAGGGTTTGCAGGTAGTTCATGATGTTGCTGAACGAGGCCGCGATGAACGCGGTGCCCATCCCGGCCAGCACCCCGACCGCGGTGATCACCCGGCCCACCCGCAGGTAGTGCTCGTCGGGCATCCCCGGTTTCAGGTAGGGCCGCCAGATGTCGGTGGTGAACACGGTGTTGAAGCTGGAGACGTTCGCGGCCATGCCCGCCATGAACGAGGCCATCAGCCCGGTGACGGCGAGCCCGAGCACCCCGTTCGGCAGCAGATCCCGCATCAGCAGCGGGATCGCGTCGTTGTAGTCGTAGGCGCCCTGCCCGATCTGCGGGTACACCAGCAGCGCGATGATGCCGGGCAGCACCACGATCAGCGGGATGAACATCTTCGGGAACGCCGCGATCAGCGGGGTGCGCCGCGCCGCGGAGAGGTTCCGGGCGGACAGCGAGCGCTGCACCTCCGCGAAGTTCGTCGTCCAGTACCCGAAGGACACCGCGAACCCGAGCCCGAGGGTGATGGTGAGCCAGTTCGCGCCGAGCGGGTTCTCCTGCCCGAAGCCGGTTCCGCCCCACGCGGTGAGGAATTCCGGCCCCGGCCCGGCGAAGACCTGGTCGATGAACCCGTCGATGCCGCCGACGCGGGCGAGCCCGAGCACGGTCAGCGGCACCAGCGCGGCGACGATCACGAAGAACTGCAGCACCTCGTTGTAGATCGCCGAGGACAGCCCGCCGATGATGATGTAGGCGAGCACGAACACGCCGGCGAGCCCGATGGACAGCGGCAGCGGCCAGCCCAGCAGGGCGCGCAGCACGATGGCCAGCGCGAACAGGTTCACGCCCGCGATCAGCACCGACGCGATGGCGAACAGCGCAGCGCTGAGCAGGTGCGAGGAGCTGCTGAACCGCAGCAGCAGGAACTCGGGGACGCTGCGCACCTTCGAGTTGTAGTAGAACGGCATCATCACCAGGCCGAGGAACACCATCGCCGGGATCGCGCCGATCAGGTACCAGTGGATGGTGTAGGCGCCGTACTGCGCACCGTTGGCGGCCATGCCGAGGATCTCGGTGGCGCCGAGGTTCGCGGACACGAACGCCAGCCCGGTCACCCAGGCCGGCAGCGATCGGCCGGAGAGGAAGAAGTCCAGGCTGTTGCGGACGCTGCGCCGCGCGGCGAGCGCGATGCCGAGCACCACCGCGAAGTAGACGATCAGGATGAGGTTGTCCATCCAGTTCATGGACAGCCGCAGGCCATCGGCGCTGATCATGGTCCTCGTCCCCTCGTCTTCGTCGTCGAAGTCGATCCGGTGGCCGGGTAGGTCACCGCATGGGGCCGGTGCTCTCGCGCACGACGAGTTCGGCGCGCACGATCGCCCGGCCCGGTACGTCCTCCCCTTCGACGAGCCGCAGCAGCTGGTCGAAGGTCTTGCGCCCCAGCGCGAGGAAGTCCTGACGCACGGTGGTCAGCGGTGGTGAGTAGTAGGCGGCTTCGGGCACGTCGTCGAAACCGACGACCCGCACGTCGCCGGGCACCGATCGGCCGCCTTCGGACAGCGCGCGCAGCAGGCCGAGCGCCATCTGGTCGTTGGCGGCGAACACGGCCGAGGCCGTCGGGTGCCGCAGCAGTTCCAGCCCGGCCTCGTAGCCGGAGCGCGGGCTCCAGTCGCCGCGCAGCACCGGTGGCGCGGTGCCGCCGTGGGCGGCGAGCGCGTCCCGCCACGCCTGTTCGCGGGCTTCGGTCTCGAACCAGCCGCAGGGCCCGGAGAGGTGCCAGATCTCGTCGTGGCCGAGGGAGAGCAGGTGTTCGGTGGCGCGGCGGCCGCCGTCGCGCTGGTCCACGGCCACGACCGGCACGGGCGCCTGGTCGGTGTCGGCGACGGCGACGACCGGCACGTCGCCGGGCAGTTCGTCCAGGGAGCGCCCGGTTTCGGCGTGCGGCGCGATGACGACGATCCCGGCGACGCCCTGCCCGCGCAGCGCGTCGACGGCTTCGCCGACGCGGGCGCGGCCCGGTTCGCGGACGCTGGCCACCGACACCGCGAACCCGGCTTCGCGGGCGGCGTTCTCGATGCCGAACAGGGTGCTGGCGGGTCCGTGCAGCACCGAGTCGAGCGCCACCACGCCCAGCACCCGGGACCGCCCGGTGGCCAGTCCCCTGGCGTGCGGGTTGGGCCGGTAGCCGAGGTGTTCCACCGCGTCGAGCACGCGGCGCCGCGTCTCGGCCCGCACCGGACCGGTGCCGTTGACGACGCGGGAGACGGTCATCTGCGAGACCCCGGCGAGCCGGGCCACGTCGCCGAGGGAAGCCCGCTGGCCGGGCGCACCGACCGCCGGACCACCGGTTTCGCCGCTCATCGCCCGCACCCGCTCCTCCGCCAGCCGTGATCGAGCCGCCAGTGTTAGCGCTAACACCGGGGTGGTCAAGGTGCCCGGGGCGGAATTGCTCCGCCCGCCGCGACGACGTTGCGGTGGATGGCCGCCGCGGCGGGTCCGACCGGATCCGCACCGCGCCGATCCCTCTCCCGGAGTGCCGAACACCACCTGACCTTCCCTTTTTGTCCTAGGACATTTACGGTCGATGGCATGTCGGGAGGACGCGTGCGCGGCACCACCGCCGCCGAGATCGCCGACTCGGTCCGAGGGCTGATCGCCACCGGGGCCCTGGTCGCGGGCAGCGCGCTGCCGCCGATCCGGGAGCTCGCCGCCGAACTGGGCGTCAACCGCAACACCGCGGCGGCGGCCTACGCGCAGCTCGCCGCCGCCGGGATCGTGGAGACCCGGCGGCGCGGCGGCACGGTCGTGCGCGGCCTGCCCGCGGTGGACGGCGAAGGCCGCGGTGCCGCGGGGGAACTGGTGAACCTCGCCGACGGCAACCCGGACCCCGCTCTGCTGCCCGACCTGCGCGCCGCGTTCGGAGCCGGCCGCCCGCCGGTGCTGTACGGGAGCGCGCCGGTCGACGAATCCCTCGCGGCGTGGGCGGAATCGGAGCTCGCCCCGGACGTCGGGGACGTCCCGCACGACCTGGTCCTCGCGCACGGCGCGGTGGACGCGGTGGAGCGGCTGCTCGGGGCGCACCTCACCCGCGGGGACGCGGTCGCGGTGGAGGACCCGTGCTTCCTGGCCGGCGTCGGCACCATGCGGCTCAACGGGTTCCGCAGCACGCCGGTTCCGGTGGACGCGGACGGCATGACCCCCGACGGGCTGGCCCGCGCGCTGGACGCGGGCGCGCGGGCGGTGGTGTGCACGCCCCGCGCGCACAACCCGACCGGCGCCGCGATCACCGCCGGACGCGCCGCGGAACTGCGCGCGCTGCTGTCCCGGCGGCCGGAGGTGCTGGTCGTCGAGGACGACCACTTCTCCGCGATCTCCGCCCGCGCCTACCACCGCATCACGCCCGCGGACGCGCCGCGCTGGGCCCTGGTGCGGTCGGTGTCGAAGTTCCTCGGCCCGGACCTGCGGCTCGCGTTCGTGCTGTGCGACCCGGGCAGCGCCGCGCGGCTGAGCACCCGGTTGAGCTCCTCGGCCGGGTGGGTGAGCCACGTGCTGCAGCACCTGGTGTCGGCGCTGCTGCACGACCCGGGCACCGCGCGGTTGCTGCGCCGCGCCCGCGACCGGTACGCGCGGCGGCTGAGCTCGCTGACCGGCGCGCTCACCGAGCAGGGCGTGGAGCTGCCCGCCGGGGACGGGCTCAACGCGTGGATCCCGGTGGGACGGCGGGAAGAACGGCTCGTCCGGGAGCTCGCCGCGCGCGGCTGGGCGGTGCGCGGCGGCTCCGGGTTCGCGGTCACCGGACGCGGTGCGGGGGCGCTGCGCGTGACCTCCTCGACGATCACCCCGCGGCGGGCGGCGGAGTTCGCCGCCGACCTCGGCGCGCTGCTGCGCACGACGAAGGGAAGCTGATGCCCGACAAGCACGATCCGGCCACCGTCTCCGACGCGACGTGGGCGGTGCACGGCGGCAACGCCACCGACGCCTCGGGGGCGCTGCGCACCCCGCTGGTGCTGGCCAACTCCTACCTGCTGCCGGAGGACCCGTCGCAGCTGTCCTGGTCGGACCCGAACACCCGGATCTACGCCCGCAACGGCAACGTCAACCAGCACGCGCTGGAAGCGAAGCTCGCCGCGATGGACGGCGGCGAGTCGGCGCTGGTGTTCGCCAGCGGGGTCGCCGCGCTGCACGCCGTGTTCTTCACGCACTTGCGCGCGGGCGACCACGTGGTCGTTTCGGCGGTGACCTACGAGGCGGTGTGGCGGTTGTTCGCGGAGCTGCTGCCGAGCCGCTACGGCATCGAGGCCACGTTCGTCGACACCACCGACCTGGACGCGGTGCGCGCGGCGATGCGCCCTGCGACCCGGCTCGTGCACGTGGAGACCATCGCCAACCCGACGACCGCGGTCACCGACATCGCAGCGGTCGCCGAGATCGCGCAAGCGGCGGGGTCACTGCTGAGCGTGGACGGCACGTTCACCCCGCCGCCGCTGTACCGGCCGCTCGCCGACGGGGCGGACCTGGTGGTGCACTCGCTGACGAAGTTCATCAACGGGCACGGCGACGCCATGGGCGGCGCGGTCATCGGTTCCCGCGAACTCGTCGCGCGGATCCGGGCGGACGCGGGCGTCGACGTCGGCGGCGTGCTCGCCCCGTTCAACGCCTGGCTGATCATGCGGGGGTCGGTGACGTTGCCGCTGCGGCTGCGCCAGCACCTGGCGAACGCGCAGCGCATCGCCGAATTCCTGGACGCCGAGCCGCGGATCGCGTTCGTCGCCTACCCCGGGCTGCCCGGGCACCCGCAGCACGAGCTCGCGGCGCGGCAGTTCGGCGGCCGCGGCTGCGGGGCGGTGCTGGCGTTCGCGCTGGACGGCGATCCGGCGGTGCAGAACCGGTTCACGGCCGCGCTGCGGGTGATCACCTCGGCGGTGTCGCTGGGGCACGACGAGTCGCTGATCGTGCACGTCGCGGCCGGGGCGCGCGGCGGCGACGAGCACTACCCCGAGCAGTTCCAGCGCTACGGCCACCTGCGGCTCGCAGTCGGGCTGGAGGACGCCGACGACCTCATCGCCGACCTGCGCGGCGCGCTCGACGCCGCGCTGCCGGCCTGACCTCCGAGGAGGACGCATGTTCACCGGACTCAGCGCGTTCCCGCTGACCCCCGTCACCGACCGAGGCGTCGACGAAGCCGCGTTCGCGGGGCTCGTCGAACGGCTCGCCACCGCCCCCGTCGACTCGATCACCGCGCTCGGCTCCACCGGCAGCTACCCGTACCTGGACCGGGCGGAGCGCGCCCGGGTCGCGCGGCTCGCCGTGCGGCACGCCGGGGACGTCCCGGTGCTCGTCGGCATCGGCGCGCTGCGCACCCGCGAGGTGCTGGCGCTGGCCGAGGACGCGCAGGAGGCCGGGGCGGCGGGCGTGCTGCTCGCCCCGGTGTCGTACCAGGCGCTGACCGACGAGGAGGTGTTCGGGCTCTACGCGGACGTCACCGCGGCGCTGTCGGTCCCGCTGGTGGTGTACGACAACCCGGGGACCACGCACGTCACGTTCACCGACGAGCTGCACGCGCTGATCGCGGCGCTGCCGAACGTCGCCTCGGTCAAGATCCCCGGGGTGCCGGAGCCGGTGGACCGCGTCTCCCGGTTGCGCGGCCTGCTGCCGGAGCCGGTGACGATCGGGGTCGCCGGTGATCCGCTGGCCGCCGAGGGCATCCTCGCCGGGTGCCGGGCCTGGTACTCGGTGCTGGCCGGGACGGTGCCGGAGGCCGCGGCGGCGATCGCGCGCCCCGCGTTCGCCGGGGATGCCGCCGCGGCGACCGCGGAATCGGACCGGTTGGCGCCGCTGTGGGAGCTGTTCGGCCGGTGCGGCAGCCTGCGCGTGGTGTCCGCGATCGCCGAGGAGCTCGGGCTCGTCGCGCACCCGAACCTGCCGCGCCCGGTGCTGGGCCTCCCGACCGCGGAGCGCGCGGAGGTGGCGCGGCTCGTCGACCTGCTCGACCTGCGACGTTGACCACGGCCGTCCGGGGCGGGCTCGCCCGCTACGCGGTGGCCGCGACGCTGGCCCGCACCTCGGACGGGGGTGCGGTGGTGGCCGTCGTGCTGCTGGTGCACGACACCGGTGGCCCCGGGTGGCTGGCGGGCGCGCTCGGCGCCTGCACCACCGCGCCGCACCTGCTCGGCCCGTTCGTCGCCCGGGTGCTGGACACCGCGCGCGACGGGCGGCGGGTGATCGCCGCCGCCAGCGCCGCGCACGGTGCCGCGCTCGCGGCGGCGGTGCTGCTGCTGCCGGTGGCGCCCGCGCCGATGCCCGCCGTGCTGCTGGTGGCGGCCGGCTCGCTGGGGCCGCTGCTGACCGGGGGCATCAGCAGCAGGCTGCCCGCGATCGCCGGGACCGGCCGCACCGCGCAGCGCCGGGCACAGGGCTGGGACGTCGCGACCTACGGCATCGGCGGCACGGTGGGGCCGACGGTCGTCGCGGCGGTCGCGGCGTGGAGCTCGCCGCTGGTGGCGGCCCTGGTGCTGACCGGTGGGGCGGTCGTCGCAGCCGGGTTCGTGCTGCTGCTGCCCGCGGCGCCGCCGCCGGCGAGCCCGGGTGCGGTGCCGCCCCCGGCCCGCACGCTGTTGCTGATGCTCGCTTCCGGGCCGCTGCGGCGGATGCTGCTGCTGACCACGGCGGTCGCGTTCGGGGTGGCGGTGCTGCCGGTGGCGGCGGTGGTGAGCACCGGTGGTGCCGCGGCCGGTGTACTGACCGCGGCCTACGGGCTGGGGAACCTGGCGGGCTCGGCGGGGGTGCTGGTGCGGCCGCCGTCCGGCGAGGCGGATCGCCTGGTGGTCCGGTCGGCGGCGGTGGTGGTGGCCGCGCTGGTGCTGATCGCGTCGGCACCGTCGTTCGGGTTCGCCGCCGCTGCCTACGCGGGCGCTGGGATCGCCAACGGCTACTTCTTCGCCGCGACGCTCGCCGCGCGCAGCGAGCACGCACCGGACGCGGCGCGCGGGCAGGTCTTCGTCTGGACCGGCGCGTTGAAGATCACCGCCGGGTCGGCGGGCACCGCGTTCGCCGGCGCTGCCACCGCCGCCTCGGCGCGGCTGCCGCTGGTGGTCGCGATCGCGCTGACCGCGCTGGTGGCGCTGGGCGTGCGGCTCGACCGCGGCCGGTTCAGCGCCGAGCGGGTCCCCCGGTGACCAGGTACCGGTCCACGAGCAGGTTGAGGCCGGTGCACAGCGCCACGAGCAGGCCCGCGGGCACCAGCACCGCGCACGGCTGCAGGAACAGCGCCTCCTGGTTGCGCTCCACCAGCACCGCCCAGTCCGCGGTGGCCGGGTCGATCCCGAGGCCGAGGAAGTTCGCCGAGGCCACCAGGTACAGCACCAGGCTCAGCCGCCCGCCCGCGTCCACCGCGACGGGCCCGAGCACGCCGCGCCCGACGTAACCGAAGTGCACCCGCCACCACGATTCCCCTTGCAGCGCCATGGCTTCCACCACGCCGCGCCGCCGGGCGCCGAGCGCCGCACTGCGCACGATCCGCACCACCGCGGGCAGCTGCAGCAGCGCGACGGCGACGACGAGCGCCGCCCCGGTCCGAGTGCCGGTCGCGGCCAGCACCATGAGCACCAGCAACCCGGGCAGCGCCAGCACCAGGTCCAGTCCGCGGGTCAGCCACCGGTCGACCCACCGGTGGGGCTGCCCGACGGCGGCGAGCGCCAGCGGCACCCCCACCAGGTAGGTCAGCACCAGCGCGCCGCCCGCCAGCACCAGCACCGAACCCCCGCCGTGCAGCGCGAGGGCCAGCACGTCCCGCCCGAGCACGTCGGTGCCCAGCGGGTGGTCCGCCCCGGGCGGCAGCAGCGGGACGTTCGCGGCCCGCACCGATCCGCCGCCCGGCAGCAGCCCGGCGAGCACCGGCCCGGCCAGCGCCGCCAGCAGCGGCACCCCGAGCAGCAGCCACCCGGCGGCGCGGCTCACCGCGCACCCGCCCGGAACCGCCGCGCCACCAGGTCGATGACCAGGTTGATGCCGATGGTGATCGCCGCGAACAGCAGCGCGTAGCCCTGCACCACCGGCAAATCGCGGGCCTTGACCGCTTCCACGAATCCGGAGCCGATCCCGCCGAGCGCGAACAGCGCCTCCACCACGACGACGCCGCCGAGCAGCCCGTCCACGGTGCGCGCCAGCTGCTGCAGCACCGGCCCGATGGTGTTCGGCAGCACGTGCCGCAGCACCACGTCGCGCTCGCCGAGACCGGCGCGGCGCACGTGGGTGGCGTACTCGGCGCCGTTCGCGGTGACCACACCGGTGCGGACTTGGCGGGCGAGCGCGCTGAGCTGCTTCGCGGCGAGCACGCCGACGGGCAGCACCAGCACCGCGGGCTGCGTCACCAGCGACCACCCGGACAGCCCGCCCGCGGTGGCCGGCAGCCAGCCGGCCCGCACCGCGAACACGCCGACGAGCAGCAGCGCCAGCGCGAACTCGGGCACCGAGTTCAGCAGCACCACCACCGAGTTCACCGCCCGGTCGAACCGGCTCCCGGCGCGCAGCCCGCTGCGCACGCCGAGCCACCCGGCCAGCGGCAGCACCACCAGCAGCGTCAGCGCGGTGAGCAGCGCGGTGGTGGCGGCGTTGCGGGTGATCTCGTCGAGGACGGGCCTGCCGGTGCGCAGCGAGGTGCCGAGGTCGCCGTGCAGCACCCCGCCGGCCCACTGCGCGAACCGCGTCCCCCACGGCTGGTCGAGCCCGAGCCGCCGCCGCAGCACCTCCACCTGTCCGGTGTCGGCGTGCTCGCCGAGCACGACCTGCGCGGTGTCGCCGGGCAGCAGCGCGGTCAGCGCGAACACGCCGACGGCGACCGCGGCGATCTGCACCAGCGCCACGCCGAGCCGGGGCAGCACCGCGGCGGACGCCCGCGCGGCGGGCGCGATCAACCCACGCTCACCCGATCGAAGCGGGCCCAGTCCAGCGAGTTCGGCGGCGCGCCCCGCACCCCGGCCACGGAGGTGGCGGTGGCGACGTTCCAGCCGCTGAAGCCCCACACCACGTTGCCGCTGTTCTCCCGGGCGAGCCGCTGCGCGCGCACCAGCAGGTCGGCTCGGCGGGCGTCGTCGGCGGTGGCCAGCGCCCGCCCGTAGAGCTCGTCGAACTCGGCGGAGCGGTACCCGGTGTAGTTGTTGCTCCCCGCGTCCGAGGTCATGCGCTGCCCGAGGAACGTCGGCACCGGCAGCGCCGCGGTCCGGGACAGCGAGGCGACGCCGTGCTCCTTGATGTCGGAGAAGTACGTTTCGGCCGGCCCGATCCGCGGCGACACGCGCATCCCCGTCTCGCCGAGCTGCTGGGCGATGAGGCTGGCGGCGGATTCGAAGTAGGGGTCGACGGAGCTGGTCTGCAGCTGCCAGCTCAGCCCGTCTGCCCCGGCTTCGCGCAGCAGCGCGCGGGCGGCGTCGACGTCGCGCGCGGGCGCGGGCAGGTCCGGCGGGTAGTACTTCAGCCCGGCGCCGAACAGGTCGTTGCCGAGCCTGCCCTGCCCGCTGAGCGCGATGTCCAGCAGCGCCTGCCGGTCCAGGCCGACGCGCACCGCCCGCACCAGCCGCGGATCGGAGAACGGCGGCCGGTCCACCTTCAGCAGCAGGGCCTGCATGGTGCCGAACGGCGCCGAGTGCACCCGCGCCCGGCCGCCCTGCTCCAGCAGCCGCACCGAGTTGGCGCTCACGTCGTGCGCGTAGTCGACCTGCCCGGACAGCAGCGCGTTGACCCGGGCGCTCTCCTGCTCCATGGGCACGAATTCCAGCTCGGCCGGGGTCGCGGGCCCGGACCAGTGCCGGTCGAAGCGGGCGAACACGGCGGTCCCACCGGGTTCGAAGGAGACGAACCGGAACGGGCCGGAGCCGACGGGCGCGGTGAAGTCGGTGGTGCCCGCGGGCACGATCTCGGTGGCGGGCGCGCCCCACGCCGACGGGAACTCGAAGTTCGGCGCGCCCAGCACGAGTTCCAGTTCGGTCGCCGAGATCGCCCGGCTGGCGCCGAAGTCGACGTCGGCGAAGTGCGAAGCGGACTGGGCCGCGGTGGCGTCGTCGGCGATGCGCCGGTAGGTGAACAGCACGTCCTCGGCGGTCACCGGCCTGCCGTCGTGGAATTCGGCCGGGCGCAACCGGATCCGCCACCGGGTACCGGTCGGGTCGGGCTGCCAGCTCTCGGCGAGCCGCGGCACCACGCTCATGTCGTCGGCGTAGCCGACGAGCGTGTCGAACAGCGCCTTCGCGCGGGCCTGGTCGACGAACAGCGAACCGGTGTGCGGGTCGAGCGATTCGGTGGCGCCACCGGCGGGGAACGCCAGCCGCAGCCTGCCCGCGCTCGCCCCGGAACCGCCGGCGCAGGAGACGAGGGGGACCGCGGCGATCGCTCCGGCCACGCCCGCGAGCAGCCGCCTGCGGCCGATCACGCCGCTCACGCGGCGCGGGCCGGTTCGGGAACAGCGGGGAAACCGGGCGTGTGCGGCGAATCCGGGTGCACTGCGTACCTCCTCCGGGGCTCCGCGACCCCGTGCGAATCGGTACGACGGTGCCAGTCTCCTGGCTCGCGGATCGACGTCGCGCCCGGCCTTCCCATCGGCTGCCCGACAGTGGCGCTGGTGGACGCGGCTCCCCGTTCACAGTGGCGGGACCGCACCGGATTCGCACCGGTTTCCTGCACACCGTCGCATTGGAACGACTCGTCAACTTTTCAGCCTGCGTCGTGCCTTGTCAAGGAAGTGTGAACCGCTCGGCATCCCGTCACCGCGGGTCGCGGTGCCGTCGCCCACCGCCCGCGCGCGGCGGAGCGGCCCGCCCGGTCTCCTCCGGAGAACGGTGCAGCACCCGTTGGGCGAGCGGGCGAGGGGATTCCCGCGTTCGGCAGCGGGGAGCGCGCGGAACCGCGGCGGCCGCCACCGCACCGGGCAGACTCACCGGCACCCGCCGACGACGACGAGGAGCCGCCATGCCCACGCCCGGTTTCCCACCTGGAACCCTGGACGCCACCGGTTATCCGATCTGGCTGTCCGAACTGGACGTGCCGGGTCCGAACCACACCGCGCACCTGGTGCGCGACCTGGAACCGGCGCGGGCGCTGGAGGTGCTCGGCGCGGACCCGGGTTCCGCCGCGGCGTGCACGCTGCCCGAACAGCGGCCGGACGAGTTCACCTCGCTGCCGCGCGCGGCGCTCGGCGATCCGCAGTGCCTGTCGGTGCTGCTGGCGACCCGCATCGGCGGCTGGACACTGGTCTTCGACGACGCGGACACCACCTTCCAGGTCGGCGGCCTGGACACGATGCGCGCACTGCTCGACGGGATGCGCACCGGGGACTGGTCCGCGCTGCAGGAGCCGGAGGTCCCGCGGCCCGTCCCGCGAGCACCGGCGGAAGCCCTCTCCGCGTCCGGCGGCCCGGCGGTGACGTTGCACGCCAACATCAGCGGGTTGCTCAGCCTCGACTACGCGGTGGACGGTTCGCGCGCGTACCGCACGACTTCCGACGACCTCGATCACGAGACCGCCGAACCACCGGCCGAGGTGCGCGCCGCCGCCGCGGCCGCCGGCATCGTGGAGCGCGCCCACCTGGAGCCGGGCGAGACCGACGAGGCCGCGGTGACCCGCATCGGCTGCGCGCTGGCCGGGGTGACGTGGACGATGGACGACCTGCGGGCGGCTCCGCTGCTGGCGGTGGCGCTGACCTGAGCGCCCGCGCCCCGCGTTCCCCTCGCGCGGTTCCGGGGCGCGTCGGCGGGTTCCGCAGCGGGTGGTCGCGCAATGGTGGGAAGCGCAGCGGGTGGAAGCGCAGCGGGTGGTCGCGCAATGGTGGGAAGCGCAGCGGGTGGAAGCGCAGCGGGTGGTGCCGCGACCGGGGATCCGGATCCGGGGAGACTCCCCCCGACTCTTTCGTCCACTGTGGACGAAATCTGCAGTCCGGCCATTCCGGAGAGCGGGACACGCTTGGAGCCGGAAGTCCGCGCACACGGCGAAGACCTCCACCTGACCGTACCGGGACGGAATTGTCGGTGCCCTGGGGCAAGGTGCCGAGAAGAACCGAACCGACTGGAGACGACGATGCCCGAACCCGCCTTCCCCGCCGCAGCACTGGATTCCGGGGGCCGCCCCGCGTGGATCACCGAACTCGGCGCGGAGGACCCGCACCAGATCGTGCACCTGGTGCGCGACCTCCAGCCGCGCGAAGCGCTGGAAGCGCTCGGGGCGCGGCTCGCGCACGCGCGCCCCTGCACGCTCCCCGAGGAGCGGGCCGACGAGCACTCCTCGCTGCCGCGCACCGCGCTCGGCGAGACCGACTGCGCCTCCGCGCTGCTGGCCGGGCGGATCGGCGGGTGGACCTTCGTGTTCGACGACGCGGGGCACACCGACTCGGTCTCGAACGAGCAGGGCGGGCTCGAATCCGCCGCGCTCGCCCTGTCCCGCACCGGCGGGGCGGCGCTCAGCCTGGCGCACAACTTCGACGGACCGTGCTGCGGCCTCGAATTCGCCGAGGACGGCGCGGAGGTGCTGTGGACGAACTCCGACGACCTCGAAGGCTCGCTCCCCGAGCTGCCGGACCGGATCCGGGAGGCGGTCGCGGCCGCCGGGATCGTCGAGCAGGACCACCTCGACCCGGGTGAACTGGACGAGGAGGCCGTGATCCGCACCGGCTGCGTGCTGGCCGGGATCACCGGGTGGACCTCGGCGGACGTGCGGGCCGCCGACCTGGTGCTCGTCCCCTTCGGCTGACCACCGCGGCGGGGGGGGGGGGGGGGGGGGGGGGGGGGGGGGGGGGGGGGGGGGGCGGGGGGGGGCGGCCGCGCCCCCCCCCCCCCCCCCCCCCCGCGGGGCGGCGGGCGGGGCGGGGGGGGCG
>NZ_JAIUKB010000087.1:0-31339 GCF_020176785.1 Saccharopolyspora sp. 6V
CCGTTCGACCAACCAGATCGGACGAACGGTCCGTTCACCCCGCGCCCGGGAACGGCCGCTCGGGCGTGCGGTGCCGATCCGGCGGAACCGGCGCCGCGCCCGGCCGGCCCCGCGTAGGGTCGCGGGCGATCGTGCGGAGGAGGTGCCGGATGCGGCGAGGTGCGCGGGCGCCCGCGGAGTTCGATCCGAAGTACGGGCAGCGGTTCTGGTCCGCGGTGGCGCTGGTCGCGCAGGGCGCGCTGTGGCTGACCGCGGACCTCGCGCCCTGGACGCGCGCGTTGTGCTGGGCCGCCATCGCCGTGGGTGCGGTGGCGGCGGCCCGGTTCGGGTGGCGCCACCTCGACGCACGCCGTGCACGACGCTGACCAGCGGTCGAACGCGTACGGCGACCGCACGACCGCCGCAGGCCCGGAGTGAACGGACCCTCCGACCAACCAGATGGGACGAACAGTCCGTTCACTCCTCCCACCGGTCAGGTGGGGCGGCGGGTTCGGCGGGTCGGGGTCGCCGTGGTGGGGTCGTCGGGCCAGGAGTGCTTCGGGTAGCGGCCGCGGAGGTCGGCGCGGACCTGCGGGTAGCCGGTCGTCCAGAACGATTCGAGGTCGGCGGTGACCGCGGCGGGCCGCCCGGCGGGGGACAGCAGGTGCAGCAGCAGCGGAACCCGCCCGTCGGCGAGCAGCGGCACCTGGCGCCAGCCGAAGACCTCCTGCACCTTCACCGGCAGCACCGGCCGCTCTCCCGAATAATCGATCTTGATCCGCGATCCGGACGGCACCTCCACGCTCTCCGGCGCGAGTGCGTCGAACCGGGACGCCCGATCCCACGGGAGCAACCGCCGCAGTCCTCCCCCGGCGGAGATCCGCGCCAGGTCGGCGCGTCCGCGCGCCCGGGACAGCTCCGGTTCCAGCCACGAATCGGCCCGGGACAGCAGGGATTCGTCGTCCACGGCCGGCCACGGTTCGCCGAGCGCCTCGTGCAGGAAGCCGATGCGGTGCCGCAGCCGCGTCGCGTCCTGGCTCCACGCCAGCAGGCCGAGCCCGTCCTGGCGCAGCCCGTCGAGCAGCGCGGCCCGCAGCAGTGCCGGGTCGGGTTCGCGCAGCGGCCTGCTGTCCACGGTGATGGCGCCGATGCGTTCGGCGCGCACCGCACGCACGTCCCCGCCGGTCCAGCCGACCTCGTCCCGGGTGCTGTGCAGCGCGGCCGCGACCCGCCGGGCGAGCGCTTCGTCGATGGGCGCAGCGAGGCGCACGGTGCCGTGGGCGGCGCCGGGTTCGCGGTCGGCGACGGCGACGGCGAGCCATTCGGCGTGCCGCAGCGGTGATCCGGCGGGCAGTTCGACGGCGGTGCCGGCGGCCATCAGGTAGACCGGCGAGTCGGCGGCGCGGCGGCGCGCGATGCGTTCCGGGTAGGCGAACGCGACGACCTCCGCCGCCGAACCACCTCGCCCGGTGCCGTCGACGCGCTCGGCGAGCCTGCGGGATTCCCGCCGCCACCGGTCGGATCCGGGACCGCCGCGGCGCAACCGGGCCAGTGCCGAGTCCACATCGGACTCATCGGTGACGGTGTCGTCGTCGAGCAGCGCCACGACTTCGCTCGCGGTCCGCGCGCCCGCCCGTTCGGCCCCGTCGAGCAGTGCGCGCGCCAACCGCGGGTGCAGGCCGAGTTCGGCGAGCCGCGTCCCCCGGCCGGTGACGGCACCATCGGCGGTGAGCGCGCCGAGGCCACGCAGCACCTGTTGCCCGGCGGCGAGCGGACCGGCGGGCGGCTCGTCCCACCAGGTGAGCGCGGTTCCGTCGGGCGTACCCCAGCAGGCCAGTTCCAGGGCGAGCCGGGTGAGTTCGGCGGTGCGGATCTCGGGTTCGGCGAACGCGGGCAGCGTGCTGTGCTCGTGCTCGGGCCAGCAGCGGTACGCGAAACCGGGCCCCTGCCGCCCGGCGCGGCCGGCGCGCTGGTCGGCGGCGGCTCGCGACACCCGCACGGTGGCGAGCCCGGCCAGGCCGCGCCGGGTGTCCACCCGGGACACCCGGGACAGGCCGGAGTCGATGACTGCGCGCACGCCCGGCACGGTGAGGCTCGATTCGGCGACGGCGGTGGCGAGCACCACCTTGCGCCGTTTCCCCTGCCGCAGCGCGGAATCCTGCTGCGCGTGCGGCAGCCGTCCGTGCAGCGGGAGAACGTCCACATCGGACAGGTCGGCGAGCGCGGCAGCGGTGCGGCGGATCTCCCCGGCACCGGGAAGGAAGGCGAGCACGTCACCGTCCTGCTCGTCGAGCGCCGTCCGCACCGCACGCGCCACGCACGCTTCGATGCGTTCGCGCCGGTTCGGCGGCAGGTAGCGGTGCTCGACCGGGAAGGTGCGAGCCTCGGCGTACAGCACCGGCGCGCCGCCGAGGACTTCGGACGCGCGGGTGGCCGCGAGCGTCGCCGAGGTCGCCAGCAGCCGCAGGTCGGGGCGCAGCCCGTCGCGGGCGTCGAGCAGCAGCGCGAGCAGCAGGTCCGCGTCGAGGTGCCGCTCGTGGCACTCGTCCAGCACCACCACGTCCACATCGGACAGTTCGGGGTCGGATTGCAGCCTGCGCACCAGCAGGCCGGAGGTGACGACCTCGACGCGGGTGCGCGCGCCGCGCCTGCGCTCGCCGCGCACCGAGTAGCCGACGGTCCCGCCGACCTCCTCGCCGAGCAGTTCGGCCATCCGGCGGGCGGCGGCGCGGGTGGCGAGCCGTCGCGGTTCGGCCACGACCACGCGCAGCCCGCGTTCGGCGAGCGCCAGCGGCACCAGCGTCGTCTTGCCGGTGCCGGGCGGGGCGACCAGGACGGTGGTGCCGTGCTCGACGAGCGCGTCGGCGACCTCGCCGAGCACCGGTTTCACCGGCAGGTCGGGGAGGCTGGAGAACTCGGTCATCGCAGCACAGTGTCCCCGCAGCACATCGAGCCGTGCCGCCGAGGTTCGCCGAACCGTGCGGCCGGTGGCGCACGACCGGGTGGCCGGGTCGGCGCCGGTTTGACTCACGTCAGTTTCCTGACACAGAATGTTTGTGTCAGAAAGCTGACACCGACGATTGCGAGAACCCCATGCCGAGCACCATCGAGCAGGGCGCGCCGCTGGCCACCCTGATCAACGTCTTCACCGTCCGCCCGGAGCGCCAGCGCGAGCTCGTGGACCTGCTCGACCAGGCGACCGAAGAGGTCATGATCACGCTGCCCGGCTTCGTGTCCGCGAACATCCACGCCAGCACCGACGGCACCAAGGTCGTCAACTACGCGCAGTGGAGCGACGCCGACGCGTTCCGCGCGATGCTCGCGAACCCGGTCGCGCAGCCGCACATGACCGCCGCCGCCGAGGTGGCCGAGTCCTACGAACCGCACCTCTACGAGGTCTCCGCCGTGCACGCCATCGACCAGCTCTGACGCACCCCGACCCAGGTGAGTCGGGGCGTGGCGCGGTGGGCGCTCAGCGCTGCGGCAGGCGGTGGCGGAGGTGGTCGAGGACGTCGGCGAGGGTGCTGGGCAGCGGTGCCCGCGACGTGCGGGAGAGCGCGCGGCGCAGCCGGTTCTCGGTGCGCGCGGAGTTCATCTGGCCGAGCATCGGCGCCACCGCGACCGCGGCCCGCTCCGCTTCGACGACCGCTCCGGCCGCCAGCGCCGAATCGAGCAGGCACGCCCGGTGGATGTAGAGCGCCCACCGCTGGCGTTCCTTCCCCTCCGCGCGATCCACCGCGCTGCTCAGCAACGGCAATGCTTCGGCGTGCCTGCCCAGCGAGGCGTGCAGGCTCCCGGCGTGCCCGTCGAGCTCCCGCTCGTCGAACCACCACGCCCACGCCGGGTCGCGGTCGCTGACACCGTCCTCGAAGGTCGACCGCGCTCGGTCGAACGCGCGCAACGCCCCGGGCCCGTCGCCGAGGTGCCCCAGCGCGCGAGCACTGCGGAGCCGGAACAACGCCCGCACCCGCACCGGGATCCGGGCGTCCTCGCCGAAGCGCTCAGCGATCCGCAGCGCCTCCCGCTGCCGACCGGAGTACGTGCTCCCCAACGCCTGGTTCGACAGGATGAACCACTGCATCGAGGTGTCCCCCGCGATCTGCGCCAACATCAACGCTTCGGCATTGACCGCCCGCGCCTCGGAATGCCGCTGCGCATCGATCAACATCCACCCCGCGACCTCACCCAACTCCGCCGCCACCACCTCCAGATCCCGCTCCACACCCGAGCGATACCGACCCGACGCCAACACCCGCTGCGCATCCCGGAACCGCCGCACCACCGCATCCACCACCTCCCCCGAACCGAGCAAGGAGTCCATCCGCACGAACTGCCGAACCGCACCCCGCAACGACTCGACGTAGTCCGCGCCCGCCGGTGGGCCGTGCTCCGCCGGGTCGGGCCCGGCCGGGGGCAGCGGTGGTTCCGGAACGGAGTCGGCGAAACCGAGATCGGCGTCCGAGGCGACGCCCAGCACCGCGCGCAACGCCGCCCGGTACGGCGCCGTCGGACACCGCACCGCACCCCGCTCCCACTTCGCCAGCAGGTGCGGGTCGAGGTCGTGGCGCTTGCCGGTCTCCCGCCACAACCACGCCGACACCGCGGACGCCAGCTCGGACCTCGACATCGGCTCACCGGGTGCGCGGCTCGACGCGACCCGGAGCCGCGCCGCACGCAGTGCTTCGTTGGGCAGACCCACGGTTACCCATGATGACCACCCCGCTGACCTGACGTCCACGCACCCTCCGTCACGACACTGCCACCATGAGTGATGGTGGACATGGGGTGAAATGGGTCGGGAGCCGGTACCGGTCGGTGTCGCACGCGGTACCCGCCGACTGGCGGTGGACGCCGGGATGCGTGACGCGGGCGCTGTGCGGACGCGAGGTCCGCCCGTCCTGGCCCGGGTTCCTGCTGCCCTCCGGGGTGTGCCCGGACTGCCGGGAGCGGGCCGGGCACGTGCCACCGCTCGCCCACCGCCGGCCGGCCCCGCGGGAGCAGCGATGATCTTCTTCGCCCGCTACCGCAGCACCGCGCTCGGCGTGACCGGGCTGATCAGCCACGCGTTCGAGGTCCGGCACCCGGCCGCGCGCGGGCGGGAGCTCACCGCGCGGTGCGGCCGGAGCTTCGCACCCGACGGCCTCGCCGTGCTGCCGGGGTGGACCGGGAGCCGCTGCCCGGCGTGCGCGCTCGACCTGTCCCGGCGGTCCCGGTGAGCGCCGTCGACGGGCGCGGCGGGCTCCCCGCGCCGGACCGCGCGCGGTACGGCACCGGCTGGGTCCACCTGCGCAGCGGAGACCTCGCCGAACCGGCGCGGCGGCCGCGCCCGGACCTCGCCGTGCTGGAGGCGGTCCTGACCCGGTTGCGGGAACTCTGACGCCACCCACCCCACCCGATGCCGACCGGTGCCCGCAGGTGGTGCAATGCGGGCATGGCTGACAACCCCTTGCAGAACGTGACCTTCCCCAGCAACGGGCACACCGCGCACGGCTACCTCGCCCTGCCGGAATCCGGTAGCGGGCCCGGCGTCGTGGTGATCCAGGAGTGGTGGGGGCTCACCGACCACATCGCCGACGTCACCAACCGGCTCGCCGCCGAAGGGTTCGTCGCGCTCGCCCCCGACCTCTACGGCGGCCGCACCACGCACGACTCCGACGAAGCCGGGCAGCTCTTGCAGGAGCTGCCGGTGGAGGGCGCCGCCCGCGACCTCGGCGGGGCCGTGGACCACCTGCTGTCCCTCGACGCCGTCACCAGCGAGAAGATCGGCGCCGTCGGGTTCTGCATGGGCGGCGGATTCGTGCTGGTGCTCGCCGCGCAGCAGGGCGACAAGATCGGCGCCGCGGTGCCGTTCTACGGGGTGCTCGGCGAGGACTACCCCAGCTTCGAGAACCTGACCGCGCCGCTGCTCGGGCACTTCGGCGAGCAGGACGCCATGGCCCCGCCGGACGCCGTCGAAGCGCTCGCCGACCGCATCGAGAACGAGTCCGGCACCCGCCCGGACTTCCGGATCTACCCGGCCGGGCACGCGTTCTTCAACGACGAGAACCACATGGGCACCTACGACCCGGTGCAGGGCGCCAAGGCGTGGGGCGCCACGCTCGAATTCCTGCGGGCGAAGCTGGAAGGCTGATCCCGGTGCGGGGGGGGCGCGCCCCCGCCCCCCGGGGGGCGCGGGGCGGGGGGGGGGCCCGCGCCCCCCCCCGCGGCCCCCCCCCCGCCCCCCCCCCCCCCCCCCCCCCCCCCCCCCCCCCCCCCCCCCCCCCGATGGGTCAGTCCTCGCAGCCGATGCCGTCGCCGTCCCGGTCGAGCTTCGGGCGGTAGCCCGGGTCGCCGCGGTACACGGGTGCCGCGCCGGCCGCGCGGGCCGCGTCGCAGTTCTGGTAGTACACCGACGGTTCCGGGGCGTCGTAGGTCTTCGCGACGTACGGCTCCGGCTCGGGTGCCGGGTCGACGGGGGCCTCGGGGGCGCTGTCCACGGTGCGCGGGAGCCGCGCCGGGCTCGGCGGCGCGGGCGCGACCAGCCGCACCACGACCGGCGCCGACAGCCGCACCGCGGTGCCCGCCGCCGGTTCGATCGCGCTGACCACCCAGGTCTCCGGCACCGGCACCGCCGAGGACGCGTCGTCGGACACCGCGGTCACCGCGGTCAGCCCCAGCGCGCGCAGCTCGTCGAGCACCGCCCGGGCGCCGCGACCCTCGACGACCGGCAGCGCCACCTCGGGTTCCGCGACCTCGGGTTCCGCGACCTCCGCTTCCGCCGGTTCGACCGGCACCGGGGTGGTCGCCACCGGGGAGACCGGAGCCCGCTCGGCCTGCGGCGGCGAAGCGCACGAGGCCGCCAGACCGACGACGAACAGCAGCAGGAAGACGCCACCGGTGATCCACGGCCACTTGCGCTGGTGCGGCCGCGGCCGGGAGGACGTGTTCGGCAGCTGCGGGAACGTCCGCATACCCATGTCCGTTTTCTCTTTTCCGCCCCGGAGGGCGCATCGGGCCCGATGCCGTTCACCAGGCTCGATGGACATGTCGCCGAACACGGACGGTCGTTACCGAATGCACCCCGTCGGCCTAACGGCACCGGCGGACGAGGGACGGGATCGACCGCGCGCCACCCCGCCGCACCCGACCGGGCAAGTCGACCGCCGAACGGGCCACGGACGCGGCGGGCCCGCGGCACGCCGGAGCGCACCGCGGGCCCTGGTGGCACCGATCAGGCCGATTCCTCGTCCCGGTTCGTGTCCCAGCGGGTGTGGAACGAGCCCTCCACGTCGGTGCGCCGGTAGGTGTGCGCGCCGAAGTAGTCGCGCTGCGCCTGCGTCACCGCGGCGGGCAGCCGCTCCGCCCGCAGCGCGTCGTAGTACGACAGCGCCGCCGAGAAGCCCGGCGTCGGGATGCCCAGCTCGGCGGCCGTGACCACCACGCGGCGCCACGCGTCCTGCGCGGCGGCGAGCTCCCGGGAGAACTCGGCGTCGGCCAGCAGCGTCGGCAGCGCCGGGTCCGCCGCGTAGGCGTTGCGGATCCGGTCCAGGAACGCGGCGCGGATGATGCAGCCACCGCGCCAGATCGTGGCCATCGCGCCCAGGTCGACGTCCCAGCCGTACTCACGGCTGCCCACCGAGATCATGTTCCAGCCCTGCGCGTAGGACACGACCTTCGACGCGTACAGCGCCTGCTCCACGTCCTCGGCGAGCCGCTTCGCGTCCTCCCCGGACAGCGCGGCGGGCTGCGGACCGGCCAGGCCGCGGGTGGCTTCGCGCAGGTCGCCGTGCCCGGACAGGCTGCGGGCGAACACCGCCTCGGCGATGCCGGAGACCGGGACGCCCAGTTCGAGCGCGGTCTGCACCGTCCAGCGGCCGGTGCCCTTCTGCTCCGCCTGGTCCTGGATGACGTCCACGAACGCGGAGCCGGTGCGGGCGTCGGTGTGGGTGAGCACCTCGGCGGTGATCTCCACCAGGTACGAGGCGAGCCTGCCCTCGTTCCAGCCGCGGAACACGTCGGCGATGGCGGCCGGTTCCAGCCCGCCCGCGTGCCGCAGCAGGTCGTAGGACTCGGCGATGAGCTGCATGTCGGCGTACTCGATGCCGTTGTGCACCATCTTCACGAAGTGCCCGGCGCCGCCGGGGCCGACGTGCGTGCAGCAGGGGGTGCCGTCCACGTGGGCGCTGATCTTCTCCAGCATCGGCCCGAGCGACTCGTAGGCCTCCGCGGAACCGCCCGGCATGATCGACGGGCCGTTCAGCGCGCCCTCCTCACCACCGGAGATGCCGGTGCCGACGAAGTGCAGGCCGCGGGCGCGCAGCGCCTCGTCGCGGCGGCGGGTGTCCTCGAAATGCGCGTTGCCGCCGTCGATGATCACGTCGCCCTCGTCGAGCAGCGGGGCCAGCTCGTCGATCACCGCGTCGGTGGGGCCGCCCGCCTTGACCATGATGACGACCCGGCGGGGGCGCTCCAGCGAGGCCACCAGGTCGGCCGCGGACTCGGCGGCGACGAACTCGCCTTCCTCGGCGAAGCGCTCCATGAACTCGTGGGTGCGTCCGACGGAGCGGTTGTGCACGGCCACGGTGTAGCCGTTGCGCGCGAAGTTGCGGGCCAGATTGCGCCCCATGACCGCGAGACCGGTGACGCCTACCTGCGCCAGCTTCGACATGAATACCTCTTTCGCTCCGGATGACTCGTGGGAACAACTCCGCCGCCGCGGCGGGTGTTCCCGGTACGGCGAACATCACCTCGGTGGGTGGTGCTCGCATGGTGCATGCTCCCCCGATTCGGGCGGGGCGGCGGGGTCAGCCGTCCAGGTCCTCGATGGTGGCGACCGACGGGCGCTCGGTGGCGCGCAGCCGGTCCGCGACCCGTTCGGCGTCACCGAGCACGCGGATCGCGTTGCGGTGGGCCAGTTTCGCGAGGTCCTCTTCGGACCAGCCGCGATCGATCAGTTCGGCGAACAGGTTCGGGTACCCCGCCACGTCGGCGAGGTCCTCGGGGGTGCTGACGACGCCGTCGAAGTCGCCGCCGATCCCCAGGTGGTCGATGCCTGCCACCTCGCGCATGTGGTCGAGGTGGTCGGCGACGGTGGCCGCGGTGGCGCGCGGGCACGGGTGCTCGGCCTCGTGTTCGGCGCGGAACGCGCGCACCCGCTCGCCGTCGTCCGCGTCGATCCCCGCGGCGGCCAGCGCGGCTTCGTAGTCGCGCAGCCAGTCCCGGGTCTCCTGCCGCACGAACGTGGGCACGAACGTCGCCATCGCGACGCCGCCGTTGGCGGGCAGCGCGGCGAGCACGTCGTCGGGGATGTTGCGCGGGTGGTCGCAGAGCGCGCGCGACGACGAGTGCGAGAAGATCACCGGGGCGCGGGAGACGCGCAGGGCGTGCCGCATGGTGTCGGCGGAGACGTGCGAGAGGTCCACCAGCATCCCGATCCGGTTCATCTCCCGCACCACCTCCTCGCCGAAGCGGGTGAGGCCGTGCGCGGCGGGTTCGTCGGTCGCCGAGTCGGCCCACGGCACGTTGTCGTTGTGCGTGAGCGTCAGGTACCGCACACCGCGCGCGTGGAAGGCGCGCAGCGTGGCCAGCGAGCAGGCGATGCTGTGCCCGCCCTCGGCGCCCATCAGCGAGGCGATGTGACCGTCGGCCATCGCGGCCCGCACCTCCGCTGCGGTGCCCGCCAGGCGCAGCCGGTCGGGGTGCCGCTCGACCAGCCGCAGCACGCAGTCGATCTGCTCCAGGGTGGCGGGGGGCGCGCGGGCGCCCTGCAGCTCGGCTTCCACGTAGACCGACCAGAACTGACCGCCGACCCCGCCCGCGCGCAGCCGCGCCAGGTCGGTGTGCAGCGACGCGGACTGGTCCTGGGCGATGTCCAGCCGCTCCAGGTCGTAGGCGCGGTGCTTGCGCAGCGCCCACGGCAGGTCGTTGTGCCCGTCCAGGACCGGGTGCCGCGCCAGCAGGGCCCGCGCTCGTTCCACCGAGGTCGGTTCCGCGTCGCTCATGGCACCTCACGTTCGGTCGCGCGCCCGGTGGGCGCGGGGGACTCGTTCCTCCGAGGTGTCTACCCGCACGGCCACCGGGCTTCAAGGCGATCGCGGGGACTGTTCGATCACGTGTTCTTCGTACACTGTGGACTCGACGTGTCGGGGAACCGGACGGATCGGACTCGGTGTCGGGTGCCCGCGCCGGTGCCTGCCCGTACCGTGGGGCGCGGAGCATCCGAACCACCGGGAAGGGACGCTGAGCGACATGACCAGCGCAGACGTGCTCGTCGACGGATACGACCGGATCCAGGGGGCGGTGCACGAGGCGGTCCGCGGACTCGAACCGGAGCAGCTGGAGTTCCGCCTCGACCCGCAGGCCAACACCATCGCCTGGCTCGCCTGGCACCTCACGCGGGTGCAGGACGACCACCTGGCGGGCGCCGCCGGGACCGAGCAGGCGTGGCTGGCCGAGGGCTGGCGGGACCGGTTCGACCTGCCCTTCGACGCGGCGGACATCGGCTACGGGCACAGCTCCGGCCAGGTCGCGCAGGTGCAGGCCTCCGCCGAGCTCCTGCTCGGCTACCAGGACGCGGTGCACGAGCGGACCGTCAGCTACGTCCGCGCGCTCACCGACGCGGACCTGGACGAGGTGATCGACGCGGACTGGAGCCCGCCGGTCACCCGCGGGGTGCGCCTGGTGAGCGTGCTCGCGGACGGGTTGCAGCACGCCGGACAAGCAGCCTTCATCCGCGGCGTACTCGAACGGCGGTGACGAGCCGGCTCAACTCCTGTTGCGGGGTGGGGCGGGTGGCGGAACCTCAGCGGGATTCTCGCTGCGGGATCGTTTTCACCGGTGGCTCCGCCACAGGCGAAAACGCTGTCCTCGCGAGAATCCCGCTGAGAACCCGCGGCGGTGCCGGTTGCGTGCGTGGTCGTCAGCTCAGCGGCTTCGCCGCTGACAGGACAACGAAACATGACCGCTCCGGGCAGGCCTGCGGACGGGGGTGACCGGTGACCGGTCAGTAGGTGGTCTGGAGGAGGTCGTGGAGTTGGGGTTCCGCTGCGTCGGCGGGGTTGTTGCGGGTCACGGGGTCAGCGGCCGCCGCCGCGGCGATCGAGGGCAGCATGTCGCGCCGCACGCCCAGGTCCCGCAGCGGGGAGCGGATCTCCAGCCCGTCGGCGAGGTCGCGAGCGCACCGGATCGCCGCGGCCGCGCCACCGCCGGCCCCCATGGCGCGAGCCGCGTCGGCGTAGGCCTCCCCCGCGGTGTCGGCGTTGAACTCCATGACGGTCTCCAGCACCGCGGCCAGCGCCACGCCGTGCGGCGTCCCGGCATGACCGGTGATCGCGTGCCCGAGGCCGTGCACCAGTCCCAGCCCGGACAGGGTGAGCGCCTGCCCCGCCAGGTGCGCGCCCAGCATCACCCGGGAACGCGCCTCCAGGTCGGTGCCGTCCCGGTGCGCGACGGGCAGCCAGCGGGCGACGAGCGCGATGGCCTGCGCCGCGTAGGCCGCGGAGATCGGGTTCGCGCCACGGGACGACAGCGATTCGATGCCGTGCACCAGCGCGTCCAGCCCGGTGGCGGCGGTGATGCGCGCGGGCAGCCCGGTGGTGAGCTCCGGGTCGAGCACGGCGACGGCGGGCCGCACCGAGGCGTGTCCCAGATAGACCTTGCGGCGGGTGGCCGGGTCCTCGATGACGCCGAATCCGTTGGTCTCGGCGCCGGTCCCGGCGGTGGTGGGGATCGCCACCAGCGGCAGCCCCGGAAGCCGCGGTTGGGCCCGCAGCGCGATGGCCTTCGCCGCGTCCAGCGGTGATCCGCCGCCGAGCGCGACCACGGCGGCCGAGCCGAACCGCTCCAGCCCCGCCGCACCGGTTTCCACAGTGGACAACGTGGGATTGGCGGCGACGTCGTCGAAGACGGCGTGCTCCAGCCCGGCCTCGGCCAGCACCGCCAGCACCCGGTCCAGGATTCCCGCGGCGCGCACGCCCCGGTCGGTGATCAGGTAGACCCGGTGGTGGCCGAGCTCGTCGATCAGCCGGGGCAGCGCGGCGATGCGCCCCGGGCCGAACTCGATGCGGCAGGTCGGTTCGATGCTGAGCCCGTCGGCGGGCAGCTCCTGGTCGCGCATGCGGACACCTCCGGTCAGGACAGGTCGATCCAGGTGGTCTTGAGCGCGGTGCACCCGGCCAGCGCGTGCAGGGACTTGTCCCGCCCGGCCCCGCTGGCGCCGAACCCGCCGAACGGCGTGATCACGTCGCTGGCGTCGAAGGTGTTGACCCACACGGTGCCCGCGCGCAGCCGCCGCGCCGCCCGGTGCGCGGTCGTCACGTCCCGGGTCCACACCGAGGCGACCAGCCCGTACTCGGTGTCGTTGGCGAGCCGGACGCCCTCGTCCGCGTCGCCGTCGTAGCCGAGCACGGTCAGGACCGGCCCGAAGATCTCCTCCCGCGCCGCGGGCGATTCCGGCGGCACGCCGGCCAGGATCGTCGGCGGGAAGAAGGTGCCGTGCAGCGCTTCGCCGCCGAGCACCGCGGTGGCGCCGTCGGCGAGGCCGCGCGCCACGTACCCGGACACCCGCCGCAGCTGCGCCTCGTCGACCAGCGGGCCGACGACGGTGGCCGGGTCGAGCGGGTCGCCGACGCGGAACGTCTCCTCGGTCAGCCGCACCACCTCGGCCAGCAGCCGGTCCTCGACGTCGCGGTGCACGACCAGCCGCGATCCGGCGTTGCAGGTCTGCCCCGCGTTGTAGAAGATCCCCCACGCGATCGCCGAGGCCGCCGCGGTGAGGTCGGCGTCCGGCAGCACCAGCTGCGGCGACTTGCCGCCCGCCTCGACGGCGACCTGCTTGCCGTTGGACTCGCCCGCGTACACCTGGAAGCGGCGGCCGACCTCGGCGGAACCGGTGAACGCGATCTTGTCCACGTCCGGGTGCCTGCCCAGCGCCTGCCCGGCCTGCTCGCCGCGGCCCGGTACCACGTTGAACACCCCGTCCGGCAGGCCCGCCGCGGCGCCGCGGCGGGCGAGCAGCAGCGCGCCCAGCGAGGTCTGCTCGGCCGGTTTCAGCACCACCGAGTTGCCGGTGGCCAGCGCGGGCGCGATCTTCCACGAGGTGATCAGCAGCGCGTAGTTCCACGGCACCACCGCGCCGATCACGCCGAGCGGTTCCCGGGTGACCAGCGCCAGCGCGTCCTGCGGGGCGGGCGCGACCTCGCCGGAGGTCTTGTCGACGGCCTCCGCGTACCAGGTGAGGGTGTGCGCGGCGCCGGCCACGTCGACGCGGCGGGCTTCGGCGAGCGGTTTGCCCATCTCCAGGCTGTCCAGCAGCGCCAGCTCGTCGGCGTGCTCGCGGATCAGCTCGGCCCAGCGCAGCAGGACCTCCTTGCGCCGCCCCGGATCCAGCCCCCGCCAGCGGCCGTCGTCGAACGCGGTGCGGGCGGCGCGCACCGCGCGGTCCACCTCGGTGGCGGTGCAGGCCGCGACCCTGGCGAGCTCGGTGCCGTCGCGAGGGCTGGTGCTGGGGAAGGTCTCGCCGGTGGCGACGAACTCACCGTCGATGAACGGCCGCGTCTCCGGCGTGCCGATCAGCGCCGAGCTCGGCGCGTCCAGGTCGGGGGTCACGGGATTCCTCCGATCTTGGTGTCGGCGATGACGTTCTCGTCGAGCTCCACGCCGAGACCCGGGACCTGCGGCACGGCGACCGCGCCGTCCGCTCGGACCTCGACGGGCCGAGCCAGCAGGAAGTCCCGGCGCCGCGGCGTCCAGCCGGGCGGGTCGTAGGGGAACTCGAAGTGCGGCCCGCCACCGACCCCCGCGGCCACGTGCAGGTTCGCCAGCAGCCCGATGCCGTTGGTCCAGCTGTGCGGGGTGAAGTGGCGGTGCTTGAGCCGGGCCAGCTCGGCGATGGTGCGGGCCCGGTGCATGCCGACGGCCAGCACCACGTCCATCTGGTAGACGTCGAGGACGTCCTGCTCCAGGTAGCGCAGCAGGTCGGGCACCGAGTGCTGCATCTCCCCCGCCGCGATGCGCACCTCCGGGTACCGGGCGCGCAGAGCGCGGAACCCGGCGAGGTCGTGGTACGGCAGCGGTTCCTCGACCCAGCTCACGCCGATCTCGGCGAGCCGCCGGACGGTGCGCGCGGTGGTGGCGAAGTCCACCGCGTCGGCGGTGTCGCCGGCCATCCGCCAGGACTGGTTGAGGTCCACCATGATGTCGAAGTCCGGGCCGAGGGCGTCGCGGGCGGCGGCGACGGTCGCGATGCCCTCCTCGACGCCGTCCGGGGCGATGCGGATCTTCATGGCGCGGAACCCCGCCTGCCGCGCGGCCAGCGCCGACTCGACGCGCTCGGCGGGCGGCTTCAGCTCGGCGGTGGAGGCGTAGGCGGGCAGCGCGTCGGCGGCACCGCCGAACAGCACCGACACCGGCACCCCGGTGGCCTTGCCGATGACGTCCCACAGCGCGGCCTCCAGCGGCCAGAACGCACCGCCGTGGAAGTTGGCCGTCTCGATGGCCTTGACGTGCCGGTCGATCCGCAGCGGATCGGTGCCGACGAACAGGTGCCGCACCGCGTCGAACCCGGTCATGGTGTCACCGGAGCCGATGCCGGTGATGCCCTCATCGGTGCGCACCCGCACCACGGTGGCGTCGAAGTGCTCCCGCGGGCGCGGGTCCCAGGCGGCGTGCAGCGGCGGGTCCAGCGGCAGCCGCAGCCGGTCCACGGAGATGTCGGTGATCTTCATCTGACCTCCCGGAACCGAAGCTAGGAACCCGCCGGCCCGCAGGACAACCCACCGCGACCGATCGAGACCCGAGTTGCACTGGCGACAACCGGACGACCCCGCCCCGAACCGCGCCCGCAGTTGCTTGGCAGCGGCGAAGCCGCTGAACCGCCGACCACCCGAGCAGCGGAACCACCCGCGGGTGCTCAGCTGCTTCCTCGCGAGGACAGCGTTTTCTCCTGTGGCGGAGCCACCGGTGAAAACGATCCCGCAGCGAGGAAGCAGCTGAGGTTCCGCCACCCCAGTGCCCTGCAAAAGGAGCCGACGAAAAGGCATCGTTGAAGACATGAGTGCTCTGCGGCGTGATCTGGAGTTGCTGGAGGCGCTGGGTTCGGCGGAGGCGCAGCGCGCGGGCGGGCTCGGGGTGTCGCGGCTGGCGGTGCTGACCGGGCGGGACAAGAGCCAGGTGTCGCGGGCGCTCAAGGCGCTCGCCGAGGCCGGGGTGGTGGAGCGGCAGCCGGACACCTTGGCCTACCGGCTGGGCTGGCGGCTGTTCTCACTGGTCGCCCGCACCACCGGGGACCGGCTGGTGCGCGCGGCGGAGCCGGTGATGCGCGCCCTGTCCGCGGAGGTCGAGGAGACCAGCCACCTGTGCGTGCTGCGGGAGCGGGAGGTGCTGACGCTGCTGTCGGTGTCCGGGCACTCGTTCCGCGTGCACGACTGGGAGGGCCGCGGGGTGCCCGCGCCGTGCACCTCGGCGGGACGGGTGCTGCTGCAGGACGTGACGCCGGACGAGCTGTACGTGCGCTTCGGCACCGAGCTCGGCGCGACGCCGCCCGGGTCGACGGTGCGCACCCTGCCGGAGCTGTGGTCGCGGATCAGGGAGGCGGCGCGGACCGGCTACGCGCAGGTCCGCGAGGAGTTCGAGACCGGCCTGGTGGGCGTGTCCGCGCCGGTCCGGGACTTCCGCGGCCGGGTGGTGGCGGCGCTGAACCTGTCCGCCCCGGCGCAGCGCCTCGCCGACCACCTCGACGCGGCGGGCCGGGCCACCGCCAGGGCGGCCACCCGCATCTCCCACGAACTGGGCGCCGCCTGAGTCCCCGCCATGCCGATCTCACCGCGCGATGCTCGGCCCGAGGTTCCGCCACCCCAGTGCACCGCCCCCGCCACGGATCAGGCGACCGGTTCCGGTTCAGGGTCAGGAGCGGCGCGGCGTTCGCGGCGGTCGATGAGGGTGAGCAGCGGGGTCGCCATGATCGTGGTGACCAGGGCGACGAGCACCAGGACGCTGAACAGCTGCGGCGTGACGATCCCCGCCGCCAGCCCCACGTTGATCGCGATGAGCTGCATCAGCCCGCGCGCGTTCATCAGCGCCCCGACGCGGGTGGCCACCGAGTTCGACTCCCCCGCCAGCCGCGCCGCGGCCCAGCAGGCACCGAGCTTGCCCGCGACCGCGACCAGCACCGCGCCCACCGCGAACAGCAGCACCCCGGAGTCGACCAGCAGCGCCAGGTCGGTGTTCAGCCCGGAGTAGGTGAAGAACAGCGGCAGGAACAGCACGGCGACCGGCTTCATCGTCCGCACCGCCCCGTCCATCGCCGCCGACCGCGGCAGCGCGACGCCGAGGCTGAACGCGCCGAACACGGCGTACAACCCGATCTGGTCGGTGTACCAGGCGGCGAGGAACACGGCGACGACCACCACCATCAGCACCTGCTCGGGGGCGAGCCGCCGCAGCGCGGCGTCGATGCGGCCCCCGGCGCGCACGATCGCGACCAGCGCGAGGACGAACAGCGCGCTGCCGCCTGCGGCGACGGCGAACGGCCCGATGCTGGCGGCGGAGATGCTGAGCACCCCGGCCAGCAGGACCCACGCCACCGCGTCGTCGAGCGCCCCGGCTGCCAGCGAGAGCGAACCGAACCGGGTGCCGGACAGGCCGCGCTCGGTGATGATCCGCGCCATCATCGGGAACGCGGTGATCGACAGCGCCACGGCCACGAACAGCGCCGACACCAGCAGCGGGACGCCCGGCGGGTACATGTCGACGTGCCCGGCGGCCAGCCAGGCCAGCGCGACGCCGAGCAGCATCGGCACGACCACCCCGGCCGCCGAGATCAACGCCGCCGAACCGGCGACCTGCCGGATCTTGTCCACCCGGAACTCGTACCCGGCCTGGAACATGAACACGACGAGCCCGATCTGGCCGACCACGTACAGCACGGGCCGCAGCTCGTCGGGGAAGATCGCCTGCTCCACGCCGGGCGCGAGCAGTCCGAGCACCGAGGGGCCGAGCACGACGCCGGTGACCATCTCGCCGACCACGGGCGGCTGGCCGAAAGCGCGCAGCACCCGGCCGACGAGGCGGCAGGCGAGCAGGATGACGATGGCGGCGAGGAAGAACGCGGGGGCGAGCTCCGTCGGGGTCATGCGGTTCCTCCGGTGGCGGTGGATCGGACGTGGATCCGTTGCGGTGCGGGGATGTCGGTGCACGGCGCGAGGTGCCGGGGCCTCCCGGTCGCGGAGGCCCCGGCCCGATCAGCGGTGCGCGGGGCAGCCCGGCGGCGGTTCCTGCTGCCGGAGCCGTTCGAAGTGGCGGCCGGCGAGCCGCTGCCTGCGCGCGTCCAGCACCATCCAGGTGCCCAGCACCAGCTGCCGCACGCTGCGCTCCACGTCCTCCCACCGATCGCGGATCCGCAGGAAACGCAGCAGCGCCCGGGTGTCCCGCGCGGTGCCGCGGCGCACCAGCACGCACGGCCCTCGGGAGGGCAGCGAACGGGTGTGCCGCACGCTGGATTCGAGCCGGAACCGCGCCAGCACTTCGCGGGTGACCGCGCGCATCGCCAGCGGTGACAGCCGCCACGCGGGGCACGGCCGGTTCGCGGCCACCCCGAACGGGATGTGCGCGGCGTCCTTCGCCGACAGCCGTTCCCAGCGGGACGGGTCGAACGTCTCCGGGTCCTGGTGCCCGGTGGCGTGGTAGTCGGGGTAGCTGAAGCACAGCACCGATCCGCGCGGCAGCGTGGTGCGCTCGTCGACCCGGATGTCGTCGGTGGTGATGCGGTGCGCGATGCCGAACAGCGGGAACACCCGCATCGTCTCGTCCAGCACGTGCGCGAAGTAGCGCTCGTCGCCGGGCTCGTCGGCGAGGCGCCGCTGCACGTGCGGGTGCTGGGCGAGCACCAGCAGCAGGTGCGCCATGCCCTCGGACAGCTGCACCACGGAGGTGTTGAAGAACGTCCCCTGCAGGTAGTGCACCTGCTCCGAAGTGGACAGCGCGCCGGGCAGCTCGTGCACCACGTCCCCCGCGTCGACCCGCGACCGCAGGTAGCGGGTGAGCCGGGCGCGGCGGCGCGGGTGCCGCAGGTCGGTGCACTTGAGCGCGTTCACCACATCGGCGGCGTTGCCGACGATGAGCTCCCGCGCCCGCCGCGGGCAGGGTTCGCCGAAGACGAGTTCGTAGTTGAACTCCGCCCAGATCGGCATCATCAGGTCCCGCAGCCGGTGCACGCCGAGCCGATCGGGCGCGAGCTCGTCGAGCACCTTCGCCGCGCAGCGCGCCGCGGTGGCGGAGAGCGCGTCGCTGGACCCGGCGAGGAATCGCTGCGTGGTGCGGGCGACGTCGTCGTAGCGCGGCCCGGCCTCCAGGTGCTCCTGGTGCACCTCGGGTCCCGGGGACAGCCAGTACCAGAACAGGTCGGAGAGCCCCGCGCCTTCGCTGCGCCCACCGGCGGCCGGGTGCGAGTAGACCTCGCGGAACCGCTCCGGGCCGAACCGCTCGTTCGGCAGCGTGATCGCGTCGTCCCCGTTGACGAGTTCGAAGACCTTGCCGCGCAGCGCGACGACCCGCTGCGGCAGCCAGCGGGGTGCGGTCAGCGCGGCCGCGACGGCGACCCAGGGCAGCAGGCGCACCGGTTTCACCGGAGACCTCCGAATCCGCGCGGTACCACGAGATCCGCGGTCAGGTCGTCGGGGCCGCGGACCCCGCACAGCGCCATGGCGCGCACCACGTCGGCGCCGATCCGGTCCAGCACCTCGCGCACGCCCTTCTCCCCGTCGGCGGCGAGCCCCCACAGCACGGGACGTCCGATGCCGACGGCTTCGGCGCCGAGCGCGAGGGCGGTGACCACGTCGGTGCCGCGGCGCACCCCGCCGTCGAGCAGCAGCGGGAGGGTGCCGCCGATGGCGCGGGTGATGCGCGGCAGCACGTCGATCGGCGCCGGGGCCGCGTCGAGCTGCCTGCCGCCGTGGTTGGACACGATGATCCCGTCGACGCCCTGGGCGACGGCGAGGTGCGCGTCGTCCGGGTGCAGGATCCCCTTCAGCAGCACGGGAAGCGCGGTGGTGGCGCGCAGCACCTCCAGGTGCCGCCAGGAGATCTCCGGGGACATCTCGATGTCGCGGGTGCCGCCGGGCGGGCCGCCGGGCAGGTCGCGCATGTTCGCCGCCTCGTACCCGGGCGGCAGGTCGTGGAAGCCGTTGCGCCGGTCGCGCACGTGGTCGCCGAACACCGGCGAGTCCACGGTGACGACCAGCG
Organism: Saccharopolyspora sp. 6V; assembly: GCF_020176785.1. Taxonomy (NCBI): domain Bacteria; kingdom Bacillati; phylum Actinomycetota; class Actinomycetes; order Pseudonocardiales; family Pseudonocardiaceae; genus Saccharopolyspora; species Saccharopolyspora sp. 6V. The sequence continues at coordinate 19,195 of NZ_JAIUKB010000087.1, forward strand.
CGGTGCAGCCCGCGGACTCGGCGCGCTCCACCAGGCGGGCCGTCACCTCGGGGTCCGGTTGCAGGTACAGCTGGAACCACACCGCGGCGTCGGAGCGCACCTGCCGCGCGGCCGCCACCACCTCGTCGACGGCGGTGGTGGCGGCCATGCTGGAGATCAGCACGGTTCCGGTGGCCGCCGCCGCGCGCGCGGTGGCCAGTTCTCCTTCGGGGTGCGCGAGGCGGTGGAACGCCGTGGGCGCCACCAGGACCGGTGCCGCGCCCGGCGCTCCCGGCAGGTCCACCCGCGGCTCCGGTGGCGGGCCGCCGCGCAGCATCCGCGGCAGCAGCGCGAGCCGGGCGAACGAGTTCTCGTTGTCCGCCAACGCGAACTCGTCCGCCGCCCCTCCCGCGTAGTAGTCGTGGATCGCCGGTTCCAGCAGTTCCTTCGCCCGGTCGTGCAAGTCGGCGAAGAGGTTCACCGGGCACCCGCCGGTGCCGCCACCCGCCCCCGCAGGAACTCGCGCAGCGGCGCGCGGTGCACCTGCTCGCTGTCCCACTCGTTCTCCAGGTTCTCGGTGATGTGGTGCTCGGCGAGCAGCTCGCCGCCGCGGAAGTGCCGCACCACCGGGTGCAGGTAGCGGCCGTCGAGCCCACGGGTGTCCTGCTGGGAGGTGCGGCTGTGCTCGACGTCGAACGGGTTGACCCGGTCGTGGTCCGCGCCGTATTCGAGGGTGATGGTCAGGTAGGAGTCGACCTCGCCGAACTCGCCGGTGTGCGCGGTCTCGTGCAGGTGGTCGAGGGGCACCTCCTCGGCGTAGCGCGCGCCGTCCGGGCCGAGCAGCACGGCGTCGGCGAGGAACCCGAACAGCTGCCACAGCGCGGAGCTGCGGTTGACCCGTTCGATGATCGCGTCGGTGACGGCTTCCGGCGTTCCCCGGACGTCCGTCCCGGGCCAGGCCACCTCGTGGTCGCGGCGCTCCAGGATGCGGTGCAGCGCGCGCACCCCGTAGCGGAAGCCGTGGATGAAGCCGCTGGTGGACTTCTTGAAGTCGCGGACCTGCGTGATGGTGCCCGCGAAGTGCAGCCCGGGCACGTTCACCGATTCCCACGCCGCGGTCTGCGCGGGGAACCGGTCGGCGATGGTGAGCTCGGGCCGGCATTCGGGCGCGAACATCGAGGCGTCGAACCGGAATCCGGTGGCCAGCAGCACCCGGTCGTAGCGGATCTCCTTGACGACCTCGTCGACGCGTTCGAAGCTGACCCGCACCAGGTAGGAGTCGCCGTCCCTGCGGATGCCGAGGATCCGCCCGTCCAGCAGCGCGTTCTGCGACTTCAGCTGGTAGGTGTCCAGGAAGTTGTTGTTCACCGCGCGCAGGTGCCCGACGAAGTGGGTCTGCCAGGCGAGCTTGAGCGAGCCGGACCCGGCGACGTGGATGACGGCGGCGTTCTCGATGAGCCCGTCTGCGGTCTCGAACGCGGAGTTGCCGCGGCCGATGATGAGCACCCGCTGCCCGGTGTAGTCCTCGGGGTCGACGGACATCTCGGTGTAGGGCTCGGCGTGCTCGACGCCGTCGATGTCCGGGATGTGCGGCCGGGTGACGCCGGTGGCGACGATGACGCGCCGGGCCCGGTAGGTGTTTCCGTTCTGGTCGCGGGCGACGAACTCGTCGGGCTTGGCGACCTCGACGATGCGAGTGCCGTAGCGGATCCGCAGCCGGTGGGTCTCGGCGTAGTCGGCGAGGTAGCGCAGCAGGTCGTCGGCGGCCGGGAAGTAGCGCGGCGTGTACGAGGTGAGCAGCGGCGCGTTCTCCTCGGACAGCAGCGAGTTCCAGTCGGTGCGCAGGTTCAGTTCCGGATCGTCCCATCCGGTGTGCACCTTGTTGATGGAGATGAGCTTGCGGTGCCGCGGGAACTCGGCGAAGAATGTACCGGGCGACTCTCCCGACTCGACGATGAGATAATTGCGTCCGGCCCGCTCCAAGTAATATCCGGCTTGGAGTCCTGCCGGGCCGGCGCCGATCACGAGATAATCAAGAGAGCGCTCTTCGGACACTGGTTGATTCGCCTCCCACCAGCACAAACAACGGATTGTTTGAACCTTAAAGCACAGCGGGTCAACCCGTACACGTGATGCAGATCACAGCATCTTCCCGTGGTTGGAGATCCGCCGGAATGGTAGAGATCCCCATTGTCCGAACGCCAGCGGGAAACTCGTGCTCCGAGCGACCGAATCCATACGACTATTTGACGGAAAGCGGTAAAAATGGGAGAGAGAACAGACTCGGGTGACCATGAACACCGATCTCGGGCACAACCTTTTCCGCAGTCCGTGATCGACGCGCTCGGCGCCGACCCGCTCACCCCCGCGTTCGAGCACGGCGACCGGATCGTGGTGCGCGGCGAGCTGCTGGAACTCATCGGCCGGTGCACCGCCGGGCTGCGCGCGGCCGGGCTCGGCCCGCGCCACGGCGTCGCCATCGACACCGCCGTCACGCCCGAGGGCTTCGCCGTCCAGATCGCGGCGCACGTCCTCGGCTGCCGCGTCGTCGGCCTGCGCCCCGGCCTCACCGCCGCGCAGCTCGCGCACGTGCTCGGCCAGGACGTGCGCGCCGTCGTCACCGACGACCCGCGCCCGCAGCTGCACGAGGCCGCCGGGGCCGCCCGGGTGCTCGAACTCGGCCCGGAACTGCTGCGCGCGCAGGAGACCCCGGTCGCGCGCGGCGAGCTCGACGACGCCGCGCTCGTCGTGTTCACCAGCGGCAGCACCGGAACACCCAAGGGCACCGTGTTCGACTACCGCGCCATGAGCGGGCACTGGAGCTGGCACGCACCGGCGTGGACCGAGCGCACCGCGGAACTCGCCGCGAAGTACCGGCGGTTCCTGCTGTTCGGCACGCTCAGCAGCGCCGTCGTGCAGGAGCACCTGACGCTGTGCCTGCTCTCCGGCGGCACCGCGGTGATCCCGCGCGAGGCGCCGGAATTCCCGCGGGTGCTGGCGGAACTGCGGATCACCGCCTGCCTGCTCACCGTCGCGCGGCTGCACCAGATCCTCGACGCGCTGGGCGAGCAGGAGCACGACCTGAGCGCCGCCCGGATGCTGCTGGTCGCCGGATCGCCGCTGGCCCCGCACAAGCTCGCCGAAGCGCACGCCCGCATCGGCCCGGCCGTGCACCTGGGCTACGGGCAGACCGAGACCGGCATGCTCAGCCTGCTGTCCGCGGCCGACATCGCCGAGCGGCAGCAGGCCGCGAACTCCGTCGGCCGCCCGTGGGACGGCGTGCGGGTCGAGGTCCGGGACGCCGACGGGCTGCCCCTGCCCGCCGGGGCCGACGGCGAGGTGTGGGTGCGCACCGCCCACTCGCTGCGCGGCTACTGGCAGGACCCCGCCGAAACGGCCGAGGTGCTGCGCGACGGCTGGGTGCGCACCCGGGACGTGGGACACCTGGACGAGGCGGGCTTCCTGCACCTGACCGGGCGTGTCCGGGACGTGGTGATCGTGAACGCGATCCTGCACTACGCGGGCCCGATCGAACGGGCGCTCGCCGGGCATCCCGCGGTGGACCAGGCGTACGTGGTCGGCGTCCCGGACGAGCGGACCGGGGAGGCGATCCACGCCCACCTCGTGCTCGCCGGGGACGTGGAACCCGACCACGCGGAGCTGCGCGAACTGGTCGCCGCCGAGCTGGGTCCGGCCGCCGCGCCCGCCGTGATCCGGGTGGTGCGGCAGGTGCCGCTGACCGCGGCGGGCAAGCCGGACAAGGCGGCGCTGCGGGCGTTGACCACGATCCCCGAGCCGCGGTGATCCCCGGCGGGGCGTTCGCGGTCCCCGGCCGGAACAAAAGTGTAGTGACTACAAGTTTGAAGTCACTTCATGTACCGTTCCCGTCGAGGGACCCGCTCCCGCCCCGCAGGAAGGACCGCCATGCCCACTCCCCCGCCCCGGATCGCCGTGATCGGCGGTGGCCCCGCCGGGCTCACCTTCGCCCGCGTGCTGCAACGGCACGGCCTGCCCGTCACCGTCCACGAACGGGACCGCGACCCGGTGGACCGCGCGCAGGGCGGCAGCCTCGACCTGCACCGGGATTCCGGGCAGGTGGCGCTGACCGCGGCCGGGCTGCTCGACGAGTTCTTCGCCGCGTCCCGGCCGGAAGGCCAAGCGCTGCGGCTGCTCGACCGGGCCGGGGCCGTGCTGCTCGACGCGCCCGCCGACCCGGACGACCGGTTCAAACCGGAGATCGACCGCGGCGAGCTGCGCGCCCTGCTGCTCGGCTCGCTCGAACCCGGCACCGTCGAGTGGGACCGCCGGTTGCGCGCCGCCGTCCCCCTCGGCGACGGGCGGCACCGCCTCGACTTCACCGACGGGCGCAGCACCACCTGCGACCTGCTCGTCGGCGCCGACGGGGCGCGTTCCGCGGTGCGGCCGCTGCTCTCGGACGCCGAACCCGCGCACTCCGGCGTCGTGTTCGTCGACGTGGTGCTCACCGACGTGGACCGCGCGCACCCGGAGCTCGCCGAGCTCATCGGGCACGGCATGACGTTCGCGCTCGACGAGGGCAAGGGACTGCTGGCGCAGCGCAACAGCGGTGGTGTCATCCGGGTGCACGCCGCGTTCCGCGGCCCGTCGGACTGGGGACGCGACCTGGACCGCGGTGCGCTGCGCGCCGTGCTGCTGGAGATGTTCGCCGACTTCGGGCCGGTGCTGCGGGACGTGCTGCACCGCGGCGAGGGCCCGTTCGCGGTGCGCGCGATCACCGCGCTGCCGGTCGGCCACCGCTGGACGCACCGGCCGGGCGTGACGTTGCTCGGCGACGCCGCGCACCTGATGTCCCCGTTCTCCGGGCAGGGCGCGAACCTGGCGATGCTCGACGCCGCCGAACTCGCCGAGCGCATCGCCGCGGGCGGGCCGTTGGACGAGGCCGTCGCCGCCTACGAGGAGCGGATGTTCCCCCGCTCCGCCGAAGCCGCCGCCAGAGCCGCGACCGGCATCGAGGACTGCATCGGCCCCGGCGGACCGGCGCACGCGTTCGCCCACTTCCAGGCCATCACGGCCGGAAACCCGCAGCGCACCTAGGATTCCGCGACATGCCCACCCCAGAACCCGCCGGCCGCCGGGAGCGCAAGAAGGCCCAGACCCGCGCCCGCATCGCCGAGACCGCGCTGGAGCTGTTCCTCGAACGCGGCTTCGCCGAGGTGACCACCGCCGAAGTGGCCGAGGCCGCCGACGTCTCGGTGACCACCCTGTTCAACCACTTCCCCAGCAAGGAAGCGCTCGTCGTCGACGAGGACGCCGAACGGGAGGCCGCGCTGGTCGCCGCGGTGCACGACCGCGAGCCCGGGACATCGGTGGTGGACGCGCTGCACCGGTACTTCAGCGGCGTCCGGGAAGCGCTCCTCGGCGACGACGGCGGGGCGCGGTTCCGCGAATTCCGCCGCCTGGTTCGGAGTTCGCCGAGCCTGGGCGAGCACGTGGACCGGATGTGGGCGCGGCACGAGACCTCCCTCGCCGCCGCCATCGCCGAGGACGCGGGCGCACCGGCCGACGATCCGACGGCGCGAGCCTTGGCGCACCTGGTCCTCGCCGCCAGGTCGGTGCCCGGCGATCCCGGCGCCGGATTCGACGCCGCGTTCGCACTGCTGCGCGCGGCCTGGCCCCCGGACGACTGGCCCACCGGATGACCGGCCCACCGGCTCCGCCCGACCCGGTGCACGGACCGTTCACCCGCCCCCAGCACGAGAAGAGGACACCATGACCGCTCGAACCACCCTCCACATCGGACCCGACGTCGAGCTGACCGTCGACGAGGCGGGCGGCTCCGGCCGCCCCGTGCTGGTGCTGCACGGCGGCGGCGGACCGGCCACCGTCGCCCCGATCGTCGAGCACTTCGCGCCCGGCCACCGCGTCCTGGTCCCCGTGCACCCGGGCTGGGAGGGCACCACCCGACCGGACCGGCTCGGCTCGGTCGCCGACCTGGCGCAGGCCTACCTGGGACTGCTCGACGAGCGCGAGCTGCGGGACGTGCTGGTGCTGGGCAGCTCCTTCGGCGGCTGGGTGGCCGCCGCGATGGCGGTGCGCGACCGCGGTGGGCTGCTCGGCGACCTGGTGCTGCTGGACGCCATCGGTCCCGAGATCACCGGCCACGAGATCTCGCTGCCCGCCCCGCCGCCCGGGCGGCCCGGCCCGCCGCCCGCCGCCATCGAGGCGATCCGCGCCTACGGCGGCACCGCGATGGCGGACCCCGCGCTGCTGGGCGACCTCGCGCAGGTGCGGTCCCGCGCGCTGGTGGTGTGGGGCGAGGACGACCAGGTGATCGGCACCGGCTACGGCCGGGAGTACGCGGCCGCCTTCCCGGACGCCCGATTCGCGGTCATCACCGGCGCCGGGCACCTGCCGCAGGTCCAGGCACCGGCCGCGACCTTCGCCGTCATCGACGAGTTCCTGGCCGCGGCTCGGGGCTGACCGCGGGCTCCCGGGCCGGGTCGGCGAGCAGGCCGCGCAGCAGCTCCAACCGCTCCGCGGATCGGCTGCCCGGCTCGGCCGTGTAGGCGATCAGCACCGGCCCCGGCCCGCCCGGCAACGGGTAGGCGTCCCAGTCGAGGTCGAGCTCACCGACCAGCGGGTGCGCGAAGTGCTTGCGCCCGCGGGTGCGTTCCCGCACGTCGTGGCGCGCCCAGAACCGGCGGAACTCCTCGCTGCGCACGCTGAGCTCGCCGACCAGCTCCTTCGCCCGCGGGTGGTCCGGGTCGGCGGCCACGGAGGCGCGCAGCATCCCGATGTACTCCAACGCGCTCGACGCCCAGTCCGGGCACACCTCGCGGGCGTCCGGGTGGTGGAACAGCGCGCGCAGCACGTTGCGCTCGTGCGGCGGCTGCTGGTCGAGGCCGCCGAACAGCGAACCGGCGAGCGCGTTCCAGGCCAGCACGTCCAGGTGCCTGCCCAGCACCAGCGCGGGGCCGCCGATGGTGTGCAGCAGCCGCCGCGTGCTCGCGGGCACCCGCTCCGGGGTGCGCCGGCGCACCGGTTCCGGGCGGCGGGCGGCGCGGGCCAACGCGTGCAGGTGCCGGGTCTCGTCCTCGTCCAGTTCCAGCGCGCGGGCCAGCGCGTCCAGCACCTCCTCGGAGGGACGCACGTCCCGGCCCTGTTCCATCCGCTGGTAGTAATCGGTGCTGACCCCGGCCAGCAGCGCCAGCTCCTCGCGCCGCAGCCCGGCCACCTTGCGCCGCGGCCCCGGTTCCAGGCCGACGTCCTGCGGGCGCAGCCGGGCGCGCCGGGTGCGCAGGAAGTCGGCCAGCTCGCGGGAGTGGGAACCGTTCATAGCTGCGATTCTGCCCGCTCCGGGGCCGCGCAGGGTGGGTCCGGTGGTCCCAGGGAACGGGCGCCGACCGGTCCCGCCCGGCCTCACCGGAAAAGGAATTCGGCGGATGCTACGGGTCCCACACCATTCCGGAGAACGGTTGTCGTGTTCTCGCCAACGCCCCGGGTGAACCGGCCGTGAACCTGTTCGAAAGCACCGGATCATCCTCTGGGAATCGTCCACCCGGAACCTTATGATCATGCCGGTCACACGGCGATCGGAAGGTTGTGCTGCGATGGGAACACTGGAAACCGGCAGAAGGCGCGGCACCCGGCGGCTCGGGAAGTCCTCGTTCGCGTTCCGCGCCCTGGTCGGCACCGCGGTGCTGTTCGTGGGCCTGCCACCTGCGGTGGCGCTGGCCGATCCGCCGCAGGCGCTGCCCGGCAGCGCGGCCGAGGCGGACGCGAAGTGGCAGCCCGCTTTCGATTACGACGGTGACGGCTGCTATCCCACTCCGGCCATCGGGCCGGACGGCACCCTCGCTCCCGGATTGGAACCGTCCGGTGCGCTGAACGGGAATTGCCACGACCAGTCGGACTTGGACAACACCAATTCCTACTCGCGCTCGAAGTGCGACGGCGACTGGTGCGCGTACATGTACGACCTCTACTTCGAGAAGGACCAGGCGCTCGGCGGGGTGCACGACGCGTTCGGGCACCGCCACGACATCGAGCACGTGGTGATCTGGGTGAACGACGACCAGGCGAAGTACGTCTCCACCTCCGCGCACGGCGACTTCTCCACCTACCCGGCCGAGGAGGTGGGCTTCGAGGACACCCACGCGAAGATCATCTACCACAAGGACGGGCCGAGCACGTACTGCTTCCGCCTCGCGGGCAAGGACGAGGAGCCGGAGAACCACTACGGCACCTGGCAGTACCCGGACCTGGTGAGCTGGGAGAACTACCCGGAGGGCATCCGCGACGCGCTGACCTCCGCCGACTTCGGCAGCGCCAGCCTCGGCATCAAGGACGACGCCTTCGCGGGCAACCTCGCGAAGGCCAAGCCCGACGACATCCAGTTCGACCCGGAGGCCTGAGCCCCACCCGGCCGGGCGCGCGCCGCCCGGCCGGTCCCCGGGTTCACCGGCACTCCGCGCGGGCGGCGCTCGCCCCGCGCTCCGCTTCCCCGCTCCGGCCGGCGCTCCTCCCCCGGCTCCAGCGGACCAGGGCGATCGCGAGTCCGAAGACCACCGCGAATTCGACGAGCAGGACGGCCCAGACGGCGACCGACGACATGGCGACTCCTCTCCGAGGGGATCGTGCGACTTCCATCGTCGGTTCGGCCCACCCCCGCGACCAGTGGCCGGATGGACAACATGTGGAAGAATCGGGCCATGACGCGGACGAAGGTCGTGGTGCTGGTGCGGCCGGGGTTGCAACCGATGGAGCTGGGGATCGTGCACCAGCTGTTCGCGCTGGCGACCGGCCCCGGCGGTGAACCCCACTACGAGGTGCTGACCTGCGCGCCGGTTCCCGGGCAGGTGCGCACCACCGGGGACTTCGAGATCACCGTCCCGCACGGGCCGGAGGTCCTCGCGGACGCCGACCTCGTGTTCGTGCCCGCCTCCGATGCGGACTACGTGGCGGATTTCGCGCTCCCCGACGACGTGCGGGACGCGCTCGCCCGGGTTCCGGCGCGCGCGCGGATCGCGTCGATCTGCAGCGGGGCGTTCGTGCTCGCCGCGGCCGGACTGCTCGACGGGCGGCGGGCCACCACGCACTGGAACGCGGCCGACCGGTTCCGCCGCGCGTTCCCGCGGGTCGAACTGGACCCGGCGGTGCTGTACGTGGACGAAGGGCCGGTGCTGACCTCCGCGGGCGAGACCTCCGGGATCGACCTGTGCCTGCACCTGATCCGGGAGGCCCACGGCACGGCGGTCGCCAACGACGTCGCGCGGCTGGCGGTGGTGCCCGCGCACCGCGACGGCGGGCAGGCCCAGTTCATCCGCCGCGCCGTGCCCGACCCGCGCAGCTCGTCCACCGCGCGCGCCCGCGCGCTCGCGCTGGAGAACCTGCACCGCGCGCTGCCGCTGCGCGAACTCGCCGAGCTCGAATCGATGAGCGTGCGCACCTTCACCCGCCGGTTCCGCGACGAGACCGGGCTGTCCCCGGTGCAGTGGCTGACCGGGCAGCGCGTCGAACGCGCCCGGCAGCTGCTGGAGGAGACCGAACTGCCGGTCGACCAGATCGCCGCCGACGCCGGGTTCGGCACCGCCGCCTCGCTGCGCCAGCACCTGCGGGCCCGGCTGGGCATCTCCCCCAGCACTTACCGCGGCACCTTCCGGCCTGGCGGCACCGACGACGCCGCCTGATCAGTCCGCAGTGGACGATCGGCGGGTTTGCCGTCACACCAGCGAGTTCTCCCACAGCTCACGAAGGGAATCCGGCGCGAGGACCCGGCCGGGCGGGCCCGCGGCGTGCAGGCGCCCGTCGCGGAGCAGCAGCGCGTGGTCGGCGTCCCGCGCCTCGGCGAGGTCGTGGGTCACGTGGACGACGGTGGTGCCGCGGGACTTCTCCTCGTCCAGCACCTCGGTGATCCGCCGCTGCGCGGTGACGTCGAGCCCCGCCGCCGGTTCGTCGAGCAGCAGCAGTTCGGCCTGCTGCGCGAGGCCCTGCGCGACCAGCACCCGCTGCCGCTGACCGCCGGAGAGCGCGCCGAGCGGGCGGTCCGCCAGCTCGCCCACGTCCAGCCGTTCCAGGCAGTCGGCGACGATGCGGCGGTCCTGCCGCGACAACCGCCGCCACGGCCCGGTCCGCGCCCACCGCCCCATCTCCACGGTGGCGCGCACCGTCATCGGCAGCGCGTCCGACACCGCGCTGCGCTGCACCACCAGCGCCACCTCCCCCCGGCGCCGCACCGAACCCGAGGTCACCGGCAGCACGCCGGCGAGCACGCCGAGCAGCGTGGACTTCCCGGAACCGTTGGGGCCGACCACCGCCGTGCGGGCGCCGATGGGGAACGCGGCGGTGACCCGGTGCAGCACCGGGTTCCGGCGGTATCCCGCGGACACCTCGTGCAGCACCGCCGCGGGGTGGTCTTCGTCGGTGATCGCTCTCACGGGAGACAGTCTACAACGACAATCGTTTTCAATATAGGGTGATCCGTCATGGATTGGTTGTTCATCCCTTTTGAGGTGTCCTTCGTGCAGCGCGCGCTGTGGGCCGGGGTGCTGGTCTCGCTGATCTGCGCGCTCGCCGGCACCTGGGTCGTGCTGCGCGGCATGGCCTTCCTGGGGGACGCCATGTCGCACGGGATGCTGCCGGGGGTGGCGCTCGCGGCGCTGCTCGGCGGTGACCTGCTGCTCGGCGCCGCGCTGAGCGCCGGGGTGATGGCCTTCGGCGTGACGGTGCTGGGGCGGTCGCGGCGGCTGTCCGCGGACACCGGGATCGGGCTGCTGTTCGTGGGCATGCTCGCCGCCGGGGTCATCATCGTGTCGCACTCGCAGTCGTTCGCCGTGGACCTCACCGGATTCCTGTTCGGCGACGTGCTCGCCGTGACGCCGCCCGAACTCGGGCAGCTCGGCATCGCGCTCGCGCTGGCCGCGCTGATCTCGCTGGCCGGGCACCGCGCCTTCGTCGCGCTCGCCTTCGACCCGCGCAAGGCCCGCACCCTCGGCCTGCGTCCCGGCCTCGCGCACGCGCTGCTGCTGGGCCTGGTGACGCTGGCGATCGTCGCCTCCTTCCGCGTCGTCGGCACGCTGCTGGTGTTCGGGCTGCTCATCGCGCCGCCCGCGGCGGCCGTGCTGTGGGCGAAGCGGATTCCGGTGGTGATGGCGGTGGCCGCCGCGCTCGGGATGCTCTCCACCGCGCTCGGGCTGCTGGCGTCCTGGCACTGGGGCACCGCCGCCGGCGCGACCATCGCGGCCACCGCCGTCGCCCTCTTCTTCCTGTCCGCGCTCGGCGCCGAACTGCGCGACCGGGTGCGGGATCGACCGCACCGAACGGAGCCCGCCCTGTGAAACCGACACCGACCGTCCTCGTCGCGGCGCTCGCGCTGGCGACCACCGCCTGCGGGGCACCGGCCGAACCACCACCGCCCGCGCCGCACGGATACGTGGCGGGCGCCGAGGAATCCGCCGAAGCGCAGTCGCGGCTCGTCGTCGCCGACGCCACCACCGGCGGGGTGCGCGTGCTCGACCTGCTCACCGAGGAGGTCGTGGAACTCGCGCCGGTGCCCGGAATCCGGGCGATCAGCACCGACGGGCGGCACGCCTACCTCAGCGGCGACCGCGGCACGCACGTCGTCGACAGCGGGTCCTGGATGGTCGACCACGGCGACCACGTGCACTACTACCGGGCCGAGATCCGCGACGCCGGCGACCTCGCCGGAGCGGCCGTCGCGGCGCACGGCGATCCGAAGGTCTCCGCGGTGTCCACCCGGGACGGCGCGGCGGTGCTGCTGGACCGGACGGCGCTCGACGCCGGCACCGCCCGCCCCACCGGCGAGGTCCCCGTCGCGCCCGGAACCGCCGCCGTGCCCTACGAGGCCCACCTGATCGCCGCCGGCGCCGACGGCACCGTGCGGGTGCTCGACCGGTCCGGGAAGCCGACCGCCACCGTGGAACCGCCCTGCCCCGAACCGGAGGGCACCGCGCTGACCCGGCGCGGCGTCGTGTTCGGCTGCGCCGACGGCGCGTTGCTCGTCGCCGAGGACGACGACGCCTTCCACGGCGAGAAGATCCCCTACCCGCGCGCGGTCGGGGGGGGGGGGCGCGGGCGCGCCCCCCCCCCCCCCCCCCCCCCCCCCCCCCCCCCCCCCCCCCCCCCCCCCCCCCCCCCCCCCGGGCGCGCCGGGGGCGGGCACCCCCAA
>NZ_JAIUKB010000088.1:0-3162 GCF_020176785.1 Saccharopolyspora sp. 6V
CGGGGTGGCGGGGGCGCCGCGCCCGAGCCCGCCTCCCCGGGCTATAATCCCCCCACCCGGCGGGGGGGGGGGGGGGGCCACCGCGCCCGCGACTTCCAGCAGCGCCCCGGCAGCTCCACCCTCGCCGCCCGCGCGGGCGACCGCGGCACCTGGTCGCTCGACGTCGGTGACCGCGCCTGGACCTACGCCGAGACCGGGCCGGCCGTCGCGGTGAACGCCGTCGGCGAGGGCGGCCCGCTGCTGGCGCTCACCGCCGACGGCGTGCTGCACGCCCACGACCCGGAAACCGGGGAGCAGACCGCGGAAACCCGCGTCACCGCGCGGCCGGTGGACCCGGCCGGACCGCTGCCGGTGATCCTGGTGGACACCTCCCGCGCCTACGTCAACGACGTCGCCACCGGCACCGTGCACGAGATCGACTACAACGACTCGCTGCGCCAGGCCCGCCGGTTCGAGCTCGGCGGGCAGGCCACGCACGTGGTGGAGACCGGCCGATGAGCGCCCGGCTCACGGCCGCCGTCGCGGTGCTCGCCGCGCTGCTCGGCCTCACCGCCTGCACCGGTTCCGCGCAGCGCGCCGAGATCGTGGTGACCACCAACATCCTCGGCGACATCACCCGCAACGTCGTCGGCGACCAGGCCGAGGTGTCGGTGCTGATGCGCCCCGGCGCCGACCCGCACTCGTTCGGGATCTCCGCGCAGCAGGCCGCGGAGCTGGAGCTCGCCGAACTCGTCGTGCACAACGGGCTCGGGCTCGAAGAAGGCGTGCAGCGCACCGTCGACGCCGCCCGCGGCGCCGGGGTCGCCACCCTGCCCGTCGCCGAACGCGTCGACCCGATCGACTACACCGGCGACGAATCCCGCGGCCAGGCCGACCCGCACTTCTGGACCGACCCGAGCCGCGTCGCCGAGGCCGTCGACCTCATCGCGCAGCAGGTCGTCGAGCACGTCGACGGCGTCGACCCGGCGGTGGTGCGGGCCAACGCGGACCGCTACCGGGGCGAGGTCGAGGCGCTCGACGGCGAGACGGCGCGGCGCTTCGCCGAGTTGCCCGCCGAACGACGCAAGCTCGTCACCAACCACCACGTGTTCGGCTACCTCGCGCAGCGCTACGACTTCGAGGTGATCGGCGCGGTCATCCCCAGCGGGACCACGCTGGCCTCCCCCAGCGCCGCCGACCTCGCCGACCTCGCCGGAGCCGTGCGCGCCGCCGGGGTGCGGGCCGTGTTCGCGGACTCCTCGCAGCCCGACCGGCTCGCCCGCGCGCTCGCCGACCAGGCGGGGCTGGACGTGCGGGTGGTGCCGCTGTTCTCCGAATCGCTGAGCCCGCCCGGTGGCGGCGCCGCGACCTACCTGGAGATGGCGCGGGCCAACGCCGACGCCATCGCCACCGGACTCGCCGGATGACCCGGCGCGCGAACCTCCTACCGCACGAGAGAAGAGGACCGATCATGCCTTCCTCCAGCAAGATCGCGAGCATCGCCGCCGCGGCGCTGGTGCTCGGCGCCTGCGCCGCCCCCTCGCCGGAACCCGTGGCGGAACCGCCGACGGGCCCGCCGGTGCCGGAACCGATCGTGGCGAGCTACGACGGCGGCATCTGGGTGCTCGACGGCCGCACCCTCCAGGTCGCCGCGGACCTCCCGCTGCCCGGGTTCAACCGGCTCAACCCCGCGGGCGACGACGAGCACGTGGTCGTCTCCACCTCCGAGGGCTTCCAGCTGCTCGACGCCGCGCACCCCGAGCTGACCGACGTGAAGTTCCCCGGCGCGAAGCCCGGCCACGTCGTACGCCACGCCGGCCGCACCGTGCTGTTCAGCGACGGCACCGGGGAGGTCACCTCCTTCGACCCGGCGCAGCTCGGCGACGGGAAACCCGCCACCGAGCACCACACCACCGCCGAACCGCACCACGGCGTCGCCGTCGAGCTGGAGGGCGGCGAACTGCTCACCACCCTCGGCAACGAGGACGAGCGGGTCGGCATCGTCGTGCTCGACGCGGACCGGAAGGAGATCGCCCGCAACGAGGACTGCCCCGGCGTGCACGGCGAGGCGACCGCGCAGGGCGGTGCCGTCGTCGTCGGCTGCGAGGACGGCGCGGTGCTCTACCGGGACGGGAAGATCACGAAGATCCACAGCCCCACCGAGTACGGCCGGATCGGCAACCAGGCCGGTTCCGAGCACTCCCCCGTGGTCCTCGGCGACTACAAGCAGGACGAGGACGCCGAGCTGGAGCGCCCCGAGCAGGTCTCGCTCATCGACACCGCCACCGGCTCGCTGAAGCTGGTCGACCTCGGCACCAGCTACACCTTCCGGTCGCTGGCCCGCGGCCCGCAGGGCGAAGCGCTGGTGCTCGGCACCGACGGCGGCCTCCGCGTCATCGACCCGGCCGCGGGACGCGTCGTGCGGACCATCCCGGTCACCGGGTCCTGGCAGGAGCCGCTGGAGTGGCAGCAGCCGCGGCCCGCGCTGTTCGTCCGCGGCGGCACCGCCTACGTCACCGACCCGGGCGAGAAGGTGATCCACGCGATCGACCTCGCCACCGGCGAGAAGACCGCGACCGGGCAGCTGCCCGCCGCGCCCAACGAGCTCAGCGGCGTGCAGGCCTGACCCCGGATCGATCGAGGACGCGGCCCCGGCGGACCACCCGCCGGCCCCGCGTCGCGTTCGCCGAGTTGCCGACACATGCGCGCCCACTAATGTGACGGGGGCCGGAAGGTTGCTCCATCCGGCGGTCGTGTCCGAACGAAACGCAGTTGCGAGGTTTTCATGACCACCGCTCACGCCCAGCACACCGACCACCAGCACGCGCACGGACCGGATTGCGGGCACGTGGCCGTCCCGCACGGCGACCACACCGACTACGTGCACGACGGGCACCTGCACCGCGCTCACGACGACCACTACGACGAGTGCGAGCAGACCGAGCACGTCGCGCACGACGGGCACTCGCACGTGCACGGCTCCGGCTGCGGCCACGTCGCCATCCCGCACGGGGACCACACCGACTACCTGCACGACGGGCACCGCCACGCCGCGCACGACGACCACTACGACGAGCACTGACGAACCGCACCACCCCGGGGGGGGGGGGGGGCCCCCCCCGCCGGGGGGGGGGGGGGGGGGGGGGGGGGGGGCGGGGGGGGGCGCGGCGCGGGGCGCCCCCC